>LIAM01000005.1 GCA_001438925.1 Actinobacteria bacterium BACL15 MAG-120619-bin91
ATCTTTTCATCAGCTAAGACAACGATGGTTGAAAAGGCGATCAATACAAATGAAATGACAGCTGCAGCGCTGCGATCATAAGAAGCGCGGTACATGTTTTGGATAGTGACCGTTAGAGTTTCAACATTTAACAGCGAGACCGCACCAAAGTCACTGATTGTGTACAGAGCGGCCAGTAATGCACCTGCACTTACATGTCCCTTGACCTGAGGAAAGACAACCCGCCTAAAGGTTTGCGCAGGTGTTAACCCCAAAGATCGTGCAACCTCTATCTGCGAACCATCAACTCTGCGAAGCCCTGCCAGGGTTGCCAAGATGACATAGGGCAGGGTTGTAATGGACAAGATAAAGGCGGCTGCAAGAAAACCGGAAAACTCTGGGATCAACGCCACCCAGGTATAGGTAAAAACATATGAGGGAATCGCAAGGGGCAGTACAGCTGGGATGATCAACAACTGTCTAAAGGGCAGTTGGACAAAGTGAAGTCCACTTGCCATTAAAACTCCCATGACAACAGTTGTGAAAACAACACAAATAACCAGCGCAGAGGTTGTCGCGAGGACCTCTAGGGTCTTGGGACGAATCAAGAGCGCGGTGATCTCACCCAAGGGCTTTTGGCTAGCACGGATAAAGAGATAAACAATAGGAATCAAGGCAAGTGCGGCAACAGCTCCCACGGCAAGGTTGAGAACTCCACGTACAGAGCGCTGTTTACGGGCGCTCTGCGACAGTGTTGTTCGGGTGCTCTCTGGGAATGTTGTTGTCATTTTTACAGCAGCCCAACCTCAATCAACAGATCCTGTGTCTGCTTAATATTTTTCAAGGAGGCAAGATCAATAGTTGGCGCACCTATTTGATTTAAGCCAGGCAAGCCAGCAGGTGCAGCGGCGCTATCGATCAATGAGTATTCATGGGTGTCGCGAACAAAGTTTTGCTGAGATGGTGCCGAGGTTAAGAAGTTAATCAGATCTTCAGCGGCGGCAATCTTCTTGCTTGAGGCAAGAACTCCAGCGCCAGAAACATTGATCAAGTTGCCAAGATCTCCCGGTGCAAAGAAGCCGTTTTTAACATTGATTGCCCTGCCTAGGGCTTCGCTGACCTCCCAGATGTAGTAATGGTTTACCAGGCCGATTGAGATTTCACCTTTATCGATCGCTTCAACAATGGCGCTGTTCTTTGCATAAATCTTTGCGCCATTTGCTTGTAAACCTTGTAGCCAACTCTTGGCAAAGTCGCGTCCCTTGTTTTCAATTAAAGCGGTAACAAATGCCTGAAATGAGGCGTTTACCGGTGCGATGCCGAGTTGGTTTTTGTACTGAGCATTAGTTAACTCTGTAACAGATTGTGGCAATACTGTGATGCGATCTGGGGCGTATGCAAAGACGCGAGCTCGACCTGTAACACCCACCCAGTTGCGGTTTGCTTCAGTAAAGGAGGCAGGAATTGTCGATGCGATCTGATCACTTAACTGGGTAAATAAACCAGCCTCTGTAACCGCGCCGAGAGATCCGGCATCTTGAGAAAGAAATAGATCTGCAGGGGAGTTGCTGCCCTCTTCAAGGATTTGTGCTGCCAGCTCTGCTGAATCTCCGTAGCGGATATTTAATCTGATCCCTGTTTGCTGCTCCCACTCCGCAAAAAATGGAGCGATGAACTCTTCAGAGCGGCCCGAGTAGATAGTGAGCTCATTGACCTCGGTGGCCTGCTCAGCAGAGGATGAACACCCGGCCAACATGGTGGCAAAAAGGGCTACAACAGCGACTAACAGGGCTGATCTCTTGAACAGGGACATCGCTCTACTTTCGGTAGGTATCTTCACCAAAAGACTCTAGGGCACCGCCCCTATTTACGCAACATTAGTGTTGCGTAATTCATCACAGCGGAGGGTTTTGCCCTTAGCCAAGCTTTAACCGTTGCTCAAGGGCAGGGGTAAGCCGCTTTACATAACTTTCTGAGAAGTGCCATTGATCAAAGTAGGCAAGGGTGTTGGCGATGACGATGGGACATAAGGAAGCGGTGCAAGCCCAGGCGACGGTATCGATGTAGGTGCCGCCAACACTCTTGGCGGCCTTTGCCTCTATACCGTTGAATTTGGCGTTGTCAGCCTGCGTACGCCCTGAGGAGCACAGAGCCAGGTTAACTCGTGGCTTACTTGCACAATCAACTGGATCTTGGGTCAGGCTGGGGTTGTTTCCGATGACAAATACCTTTGCGGCCATCTTTGCAACCCTAGAGATCGCAATAGGAAACTCCTTCTCCCACATAAAGGGTGTATCAAAATCAGATTTCTTACCATCAACAACAGCTGGCTTCCACTGATCGGTGACGATAATGATCTCGGGGTTTAGAGATTGAATCAGCGGATAAACCTTTTGTTGCCATTGTGTGCACTCTGTAAATGGACGGTTGAGTTGATAGCTCCATACCGCAACCTCAACCAAGGGGCAGGCTAGCTTTGCAAAGAGGTGCACCTTGTAACCATGCTTTTTACCAATCACATCAATTGCGCTCATCCACATTGATGCATGTGAATCACCGTAAAGAACAATTACCTTTTTGCTACTGAGATCACCACCTTGGCACACAGGTGTATCGGTGGAAGAGAAATCAACTGAACACTCTTGATCTAACCAAGGGCTCTTGTTCTTTCTAGCCTGCACAAGAGTTGACTGCACCGCCTTGGGTAGAACCGTTAATTTCTCTGCCTTTAAAAGATCAGATGCGATCAGCTGATCGATTGTCTGTAATCTCCAAATCTTCTTGCTTCCTGATTTAGTGCAGATATAAATCTTCTTCTGTTTAGTTACTGATTTACCGATTACCGGGCAAGGCGCACCTGCCCTAGTAGCCGCATGCAGGGGTTGAAGTGGTGCAAGAAGCAACAAGGCTAGAAGTATGGCTATTTTTCTCATGAGATTCCTATCCCTGGTAAGTAATAAATAAAGCCCCAGATAAGACAGTGATAGCTGAAATACCTAGAGAAATTGTGGTGGCTGGCCTCGTTTTTGTTGAGAAACGGATTGGATTTTCAAAGAAGTGATGGGTTACTACCGACAGGGCAAGGGTCAGCATTGCGATGTAAAGCTTCTCCAGATTTCCCAATGAACCCGAGGTTCCTTTAATGATGATAAGAATTGGCCAATGCCATAGGTAGAGAAGGTAAGAGACATCTCCTAAGTAGCGCATGATCTTATTGTCCAGAACTTTGATCCGTCCCAAAGATGGGTTGTTCAGCAGAATGAGTGCGGTGGCAACAATTATCGGAATGCTGAGAAAACCAGGCCATTGCATCGTGGGCGAGATCGTTATCGATGCTAGAAGTAAAAGAGCCAAAGAAATGTAGATGAGGATCTTGGGGGGTCGCCACGAAATTATGCTTAGCGCCAACAGTGCGCCAACTGCTAACTCCCAGACTCTGGTTGAGGAGATAAAGAAAATAGGATCACTCTTTATCTCTGCTAGATATAGTGCCATTGATAGCGAAGATCCAATAATGGCTAGCAAAATTAATTGACGCGTGCGCAGTGATTTAACCTTGATCAAGAGAATCAGAAATAGCGCTGGCCACATTAAATAAAACTGCTCTTCAATTGATAATGACCAATAGTGTTGAAGCGGAGAAGCCTGGGTTCCTGTGTCAAAGTAATCTAATGACATATTGTGAAAGTGAAAGTTACCTAGAAATATAGTTGTCCATCCGCCATCTAGCTTTGCTTCATTTACCGCAACTGGCCCCAGATAGAAAGAGGTGGCCAGCAGAGACAGAATCGTTACCAGCAGGGCAGAAGGCAAAATTCTCTTTACTCGTTTGGAGTAAAAATCTCGCAGGAAGGTCGAGGGGTTAGTTGAGTGCAGTTTGATCATTTGCAAGGTAATTACAAACCCCGAGATAACAAAGAAGATATCAACCCCAATAAATCCGCCCTTAACGCTTAAGGGGGATAAATGGCCTGCGATAACGAGCACCACAGCGATCGCCCGCAGGCCCTGAATATCGCTTCTGTGATGCGAATTGCTTGGCACTATCTATCCCCTAACTATTTCCGTTAATCCAGAGGTATTGGTGTTTTTTGAGCCAGATTCAACCACTAGATCTGCATACTGATCACGGGATTTTGCATCCCAAACAACTCTGCATTTATCCAGTACAACATCCGTGGTGTTGAAGATCTCGAAGGCATTGTGTTTTCGATGAAGCACGGATTCGATTCCGTTAGGGCGCAGATCGATTCGAGAATCCCATTTGGATTGCTTATCCATGAAGACATCAACATTGCGATAGGTAACACCTTTAATCAAGCCAGTATGAGCTGCGTAGTTTAAAACCCCAGCCTCGGTTCTGCAGGTTATGTTTTCAAAGGTGATATCCCGAACAAAGCCTTCAAATGTTCTTTCGATATTGCCATCTGTGCCCTTTTGAGGGTCATCCCATGAAAAAGCGGTGACATGCAGCGCTTCTCCATGACCCCACCACATATCGCTAAAGGTACGTGTGTGAACTAGCGAGTTTGAGAATCTAACATTTGAGATAGTTCCACCCTCACGAGCTCGAACCGCAAAGCCTCGATGCGAATCCTTAACGATGCAGTTATTGACCAAGACATTTTTGATATCTCCGACAGACTCAGTTCCCAAAGTGATCGCACCAGATGTCGAGGTCATAATGCAGTTAGAGATAATTACATTGGCAACATCTCCGTACTGCGCAGTTTGAGCACATGACTTAAGAGAGATACAGTCATCTGCTGTTACAAACTCGCAGTTAACAATTCGAACATTTTGGCAGCGATCAATATCAACCCCATCAGCATTTGGAACCATTAAATCGGTCAAAATACGAATTCCATCGATAAGTAGCTCATTACAGCCGGTAGTTCGAAGAGCCCAAAAGGCTGGATCCTTTACGGTGACATCTCTAATGGTTAAGTTTTTGCACTCGATCATAAATATGGTGAAGGGTCTTTCTAGGTATTGATCTTTGCCTCCTACCGGCCCACGCATCTTGTGAATATATCGACCACGTTCGGCGATGAATTCATCAGCATTTCCATCGATCGTTCCGTGACCTGAAATTCGAGCGTTATGAGCCTTAAAAGCTACGATAAAGGCTCTTTGAGGCAGGACAAACTCAGCAACCGATCCACTTGTTAGCTTTTTAATGTTGTGGTTATCTGTGTAATCGGCATAGTCGCTGCTGGCGCGAAGAACCGCACCACTTTCAAGGTGAAGATCAACATTTTCCTTAAGTTGGATACTTCCGGATAGGTAGATACCTCCACTTGGAATTACTACCTGACCGCCTCCGGCCTCATGCACCGAATCAATTGCACCTTGAATGATGGCAGCGTTATTGAACAACCCATCATTTATCGCCTTCAATGCATCTATTGACAGCCTCATGACTGATTAACGATTCGATTATGAGACCACAAAACAGTATCAACATTTTTTGCGATATCTAATAAGGCATCAGTCGGTCCAGTAACTGTGAATATATGATTTTCGCCAGGTAGCAATGAAACATTTTGAGAATCTATTTGTGTACCTAGATGAAGGATTTCAGGAAGGATAGATAGCTCATGGATGTAAGTTTTGGCGGTTACATCAACACGCAACTTTCCATCAACGATCTCGGTGAAATGTTCAAGATCATGTGCCGGCGCGGCTGCAGCAGGGTTCAAGGTAGTTCGGCGTGAGACTCGAACCTCAGGATGTGTCGCAAGGATAAATCCTTCAAACTGGCCGTTTGCGATCTCGGGAAAGATCTCCGTTGCAGGGGTTCTAAAGACGCTATAGCGATCTAACTCAACCTCTAACAGGTGTTTGTTGATTACTACACCTACTTGGTTGATAAGAAAAAGCTCTACACGAGGTTTCCATGCCTCAGGGTGATCGTTGAGCAAAGTGATTTGAGCTCCTTGATCAACTCTTCCTACGATCAAAGTTCGTGGACGGTAAGCCGCCTTCATCGCATGCCATGCTAATTTTCTAAATCCTGTGTGATCTAGAACCGCCCAGCTGATCGCTGGCCACATATCGTTGAACTGCCACAGAATTGATCCAGAGCATGTTTCATACAGACTTCGGAAGTGTTTTAAGCCGATTTCAACCGCTCTGGCCTGATCTAGCGCTGCGGCAAAGTACCAGGCATGTCCTTGTGTTGGGGGATTGGCAAACTCACGGGATAAACCGGCAGCGATCTTTGTCATTCCATCAAATGCACGCTGATAGTAAGCAACCTCTGGTGTAGTTGAATCTAAGGTGTCGCTTCCAATTGCACGTGTAAGCATTGACCACGATCCAGGTCCGTTAAATCCAAACTCAGCTGCAAAGGCAGGTTGATACTGCTCATATCGCTCATAGCCAGTCTCATTCCAAACATCCCAAATGTGATTTGTTCCAGAGTCAAAGCTACGTACATCATCACTATGTGTAGAAAAAGGTGATCCTGGAATATACGGACGGGAGGTATCAATACTCTTTAATGTATTTGGAATTGTTTGACGATAGAAGGTTTCACCCCAAGGGCGGCCAGCAAGATCTGGTTGCCATCCCCAGTATTGAAAACCTTCGAGACATTCATTGCCACCACACCAAATCACCAAACTTGGATGGGACGAGAGTCGACGAACATTCTCATCTACTTCAAGTGCAACCTCTTCAAACATTTCGGGGGTTTCCGGGTATGCAGCACAGGCAAATAAAAAGTCCTGCCATACAACAATTCCTTCTTCATCGCAGAAGTTATAGAAATCCTCTGATTCATAAATCCCACCACCCCATACGCGAATACCGTTGATATTTACCTCCAACATATCCTTGATACGTTGTTGGTAGCGCTCTTTGGTAACACGAGTAGGAAATGGATCATCTGGAATCCAGTTAGCGCCGCGGATCCACAACCGCTCTCCATTTACCTTGATGGCAAACATATTCTTGCCATCAACACTTGGAGAGCTATCGAGTTCAACCTTTCTAAATCCAACCCGCTTTGTATGTGATTCCAATACTTGATCATTTGTATCTAGAAGATCAAAGACAATGTTGTACAGATGTTGTGCGCCTCGCCCACGTGGATGCCACACTTGTGCATCAGGGACCTGAATGTGCTCAACAAATTGTGAGCCCTGGATGGATACCAGAGTGTCGATAAGAGTGTTGCGACCTTCGACGGAAATAACTCGAACTCGGGCCGACAGTTCGCGAACCTCTCCTTTAACAGGTACATCGAGGCTGAATTGAGGGATTGAGTTTTCAACTGTTGGTACGACCGCGACATGGCCGCAGTAAGCAACCGACCAGTTGTGTATCTCTACCTTCTTCCAGATACCTGAGGAAACGGTAATTGGACCCCAATCCCAACCATAACTGCAGGCCATTTTGCGTTGGTAGTTATAAGGCATGTCATATGGACGTGGATATAAACCTAACTCTTCCACATGCTCTTCAGCATCTGTTAAAGGAGCTTTGAATGAAACTTCTAACTGAACATCTCCAGCCGATATCTCATTTGAAATATCTAAACGGTATGAGCGGTGCATGTTCTTGGTTGTAAGTCGAACCTCACCATTAATGCGAATTGTTGCGATGGTATCGAGACCGTTGAAGATTAACTCTTTGTGCCCATCAGAGCTATCACGGGGGATGAGGGTTGAATATGTGCTGTCAGTCTTCCAAATCCAAAACTGATCCTGTTCCTTACCGTTGATAGAGATGTCATCGATAAATCCTGCCGAGATTAAATCAGTATGGATACATCCTGGAACTGTCGCAGGAAAAGAGCCAGGAATATCTTTGCGAATAATCTTGGTTGGATCATTTCGCCAAGCGTTGTGGCCATCGGTAACAGGTTCGATATCCCAAGCATCTGGACGCGGGGATAGCTTTAAACTCCAACTGCTCTTTAACTCTTTAAAGGTATTAATTGTCATCGTCCGAAGTCATCCTCTACGCGCTCAATGTCATCTTCTCCAAAGTATGTGCCGGTTTGCACCTCTACAAATATGACCTCATCACTTCCAGCGTTGGCTATTCTGTGAAGAACTCCGATTGCAAAATCAACTGTGGAGCCTGGCCCAAGTGTTCGATCCTGCCCATCTATAGTTACCAGAGCGGTTCCTTGAACAATAAACCAGTGTTCGGCGCGCTTTTGGTGGCGCTGATATGAGAGCCTCTTACCGGGTAAAACCCAGATGCACTTCACCTTATGGTTTGGTGCTTCTTGCAACACTTCGTAACGACCCCAAGGGCGATCAGACTTTTCGAGCTCCACGCGATTCTCCTAGCCGAGAACTGCAAGAGCTGCGCCTAATACGCCTGCATCTCTTTGCAACTCTGCTTTTCTTAGTTGGACATTTTTAAGGAACCCAATCGCCTTTGACTCGGTTTGAACATGCATCTGGAGTGGACCCCAGAATATTTCTCCTGCTTGAGCTACGCCGCCACCAATAACCACATGATTAATATCTAAAGTTCCGATGAAGTTAACAATTCCAATAGAAAGTGCGCGGGTTCCTTGAGATACCGCATCTAATGCAATGAGATCTCCTTGGCGTGCAGCATCTGCCAAATCGATGAAGCTTTTCTTGTTGGGATCCCAGCCATTTTCATGAGCAATCGCAACCATTTGGGGACCGCTTGAGTACGCTTCCACGCAACCCTTTCGGCCACATGCGCATTGGCGACCATCGAAGTTAATGGAGTGATGACCGATATAACAGGAGTTTCCTGTTTCACCCAGGAAAACTTTTCCATCAAGGATTAAACCACCACCAATTCCGGTGGAGACAACCATTCCCAACATGTTTTGTAGATCTCGACCTGCGCCCATTCGATGCTCGGCATGAGCCAAAGCCAAGGCATCTCCATGTAAGGCAACGGAAGTGCCACCAGAGAGGGTTTCTAATCTGCTGATGATTGGAAAGTCACGCCAGATAGGAATGTTGACCGGACTTAATGTTCCAGTTGGAATATCAAGCGGTCCGGCAGATGCGACACCAATTCCTTGAAGTGCGCCAGATTCGATTTTGATGAACCGGGTGACAACCTCTTCAATACTGTTCCATAAGATTTCACCATTACCTGCATGAGTAAGTACCTCTTGCTTTTGGCGGACAATAAAATCTTCGCCGACAGTTGCAATAGCTACTTTTGTAGCGCCAACATCGATTCCTAATGCGTAATTGCTCATTGCGACAGGTAGCTTTCTGGGTCTTTATCTAATGGGCGCATCGACACCTTCATGACTTGAGCTGTGAAATTCCTATCGGTTGGATTCTCAAATCTCTTTAACAAAAGTTCAGCTGAGATTCGTCCAAGTCTTTGTGGATCGTGATCCAAGGTGGCGATGTTTAGTAGGTTTGCGGTGGGGAAGAGGTCAAAACTCACCACCTTAACTTGTGATGACAGGGTGCTAATCGTCTGACCAACACCCATAGCGATCAAATCATTTGTTGCGATGATTCCATCTACTTGAGGATTCTCCTTCAACAGTTTCCTGGTCGCATCTCCTGCATCTTGAGATGTGTGGATATTTGAAATGATGTGAACACTCTTCTTATCAATCTTTCTGCTCAGAAGTGCCTGCTTAAAGGCTTCAATACGCTCAGAAGCCGTCCAGATGCTTGTTGTATCGGCAATAATTGCGATCGATGTACAGCCCTGCGCGAGCAGATGATCCAGACAGGCAGTAATTCCACCTCGATTATCTACGGTGACAGAATCTGCATCTAAGTACGGTGCTGGGCGATCAACAAAGACAAATGAGAATCCTCGTTTGCGTTCTTGATGTAAGTGACTGTAATCCTCACCCGATGGAACAATGATTAATCCTCGAACTCTGCGTTCTAGTAGTGATTCAATAAGATTCTTCTCTCGCTCACCATCATCACGAGCGGTGGCCAGAATTAAATCCAACCCTTCCTCGCTCAAACGTTCTTCAGCTCCCGCTGCTAATCCTGCATAGAAGGGGTTGGCAAGGTCGGAGATAACCATTCCTACTAAGTTACTGAGCGAGCCAACTCGTAACTCACGCGCGATTCTGTTTGATCTATAACCAACTAAGTTAGCCGCCTTCTTTACCTTTTCAGCGGTATCTTGCGAAACCTGTTCAGAGCCATTCATGACTCGGCTAGCTGTCTTGATACTGACCCCCGAGATGGCGGCTACATCGGCCAATGTTGGGTGGGCAAGATGGTTGTCGATCTTGGCAGGAGGATTGATTTCATTCACCTTCATTACGGTAGCACCGCCTCAGCCCGAAAAGCGATGTCGCCAGTAAATTTAGGTACCTTCAGAGCAAGTGATTGTTTCTTTGAAACCACCTTGCTGGTTGAAATGATTTTTCCTGTAAAAGTATTGGAAAAGGTTAGTGAGTATGTTCCATTTGTAGGAACCGAGATGGATACTGTGCCACCACCTGAGACGGGATCTGAAAACTTAGTCTTTATTGGCTTTTTAGTTCTTAAGGATTCAATAGCGGCATCTAACAAGAGTTGAGTTTTCGCTGATCGATCAAAGTTATTGTGACGAATCCAACCGATTGTTGTTTTTGGCGAAGATAGGGTCAGACATGTCGTCAAGGGCAGACAGCTCTGGCGGGCAGGGGTCATGGTTGCCAGATCTAAACTCTTTGTCAGCTTGGCTAAACCAGATGTGATTGGCCAAAGATTAAGTGGGTCTACATATATATCCCACCACCAGTAAGAGGCAGGTCCAGCAAATCCAACAAAGGTAGCTGCCCATTGTGAGTTGTGAAGATGAAGGCCCTTTGGGTCGCTAAATGGATCTTCAGTTAAAGTTCCCGATCCCATTTCACCCACCAGAATTGGCTTGTTAGGAACAGCGGCGCGCAGAGCATCTGCTTGAACTGTAAGAGATTTGATGGGGTCACCCGCATCGTAAACATGGGTAACTGCGTAATCCAAACCATCCCAGTCCTGCAAACTCGCACCCGATGACCAGGATGATGTAATCATCGTGTCGTATGGATCCCATGCATCCAATAGAGCATTGGATTTTTTAGTCCACACAGATAGATCCTTACTGTTGATAGGAGTGAAGTTAACCTCATTCCACCATTCCCAGGTAAATAAAGATGGATAGGCGGCGTATCGAGCTGCAATGTAGCGAACCCTTCGCTCCCAAAACTTCCAAGCCTCTTCGGAGGTTGCAAAATCGCCAGCGTTAGCGATCGGTCCACCATTGGCAGAGTTATATGGATTTGAGTACCACTCGGGATTTGTCGTTGTACTAAATGCGCCATGGTTGATAAAAACTAGATTGATTCCAACTGCGTGCTTAGCTCCAAGTTCAAAGACCTTATCGAGTAGCCATGCACGGTCTAAACGCTTTGAGTAATCGCCCAGACCTGTATCTGTCCATTCAATTCCGAGTGACCAGGAGGCCATCCATACTCGTGCGACATTAACCCCAGCCTTTGAAGCTTTTGAGAACCACCGATCATACTTTTCAATCTCTTCAAATCGATTTGCCCATGCGATGTTATAGGCGATAGGAATGAATGGCTCTGAACCCTTTACAAAGGATTTTCCAGAGGTTTTCACCTTAGTTACGGCTGAATAGTTGGTTACAACAGTGTGATTGATAATTACTGGTGCTTGATTGAGCAACTTGGCTTCAATCGAAAGTTGATACTCACCAGGAATAGTCGAAGTGAAGTTGATCCTCCAATGAGGATCTCCAACCTTCATTGAACGTCTTTGACCATTAATATTTTGAATCTTGAACTCTTGATACCAAAAGCCTTCGATCTCGAGCTTTGATTTATCAGGCTTAGTGATCGTTGCAAGCAATCGGGCTTGAGCCGGATCAAAGGGATTACTAACAGTTGGTAGATCCACAACACCTACGATGACCGGCAGCGTGGCTGATCCCACTGAAATTGTCTTTGCTGTGGCAGCAGCCTGTGCATTAATCGGGAAGGCAAATACACCTAGGCATAACCCAGTAAGGGCAAGGGGAATGATTTTCTTAAACATTTACATCGACATCATTTCAAACCAGAGAGAGCGATGCCGCGAATGAAGTGCTTCTGAGTTGCAAAGTACAGGGCGATGGTTGGAATACTTGTAATGAGAGAAGCTCCCATGATTACACCCTGGGTTCCAATGTTTCCTGCTCCTGAGTTCCTTAGATTTGCTAGCGCAACCGGAAGTGTTGCCATATCTTGGCTAGTAGTAATGATCAATGGCCACAAGAAGTTGTTCCATTCTCCAATTGCGGTAAAAATCATCATCGCAATCAATGCTGGCTTTAACAAAGGAAGAATCACTCTGAAATAGATCGTGAACTCTGAAGCTCCATCAATTCGTGCCGCCTCTACTAACTCATCAGGAATAGATGTGAGGTACTGAGTCAAGAAAAATACAATAAATGCCTTGGGCAGCGCGGGGACAATGTAAGCCCAGAAGGTGTTGAGCCAACCAAATTGATCCATCAGAAGGAATCCAGGAATTAGACCGACCTGCCAAGGGATCATCATTGAACCGATAATCACAAGGTAGACAGCCTTCTTGCCTTTAAAGCGATGCTTGCTAACGACGTATGCTGCAAGTGAGCCAATTATTAGAGTTGAGATGGTGATTGAGATGTTAACGAAAAAGCTGTTCATCATAAATCTAAAGAAACCAAACTTTAAATCTGGATACCTTTGGAATAATCCCTGCATGACATCCTGCTGGAACATCGTAGGGTTAAAGTTTGAATCAAAGTAATTTCCCCAAATAATCTTCTTTGGAAACAGGGTAGGAGGAACTACCTGAAGCTCCTTTACCGACTTTAAAGAAGAGGTGATCATCCAATAGTAAGGAGCGATCATCACAACGGTCAGCAGATAAATAGGGACACGTCTAAACTTGGAGACACGAGACTTACGCTCAAAAGGGTTGGTGAAGCTTCCACTTCGCTCCATTAACTTGTCATTGCGTTTTACTTCTGACTTTGTAAGAACCGTGCTCACTTGAGATCCTCCAAAGAACGAGTAATTCGAAGATTAATCATGCTTACTACGAAGATGATTGCGAACAAGATCCAAGCGATAGCAGATGCGTATCCCAATCGGAACTTGTTAAAGCCGGCGTCGTATAGGTAAGGAACAATCATGAGCGCCATGTCCTGCAGACCACCGATAGAGCCAACACTGGTAGGGAAGAGAAGGTAGACACCTTCAAAGATTTGAAAGGCCCCGATAGTTCCTGTGATGCCTACATAAACCATTACCGGACGCAGCAATGGAAGTGTGATGTAGCGGAATCTCTGGCGAGGACCTGCTCCATCGATCACCGCAGCTTCGTAATACATGGCAGGAATTGAGTTAAGACCTGCTAAAAATAAGATCATTCCAAAGCCAGCGCCACCCCACATGGACATGAAGATGAGAATAGGAATCGCCATCCAAGTTGTTGCCAGCCATTCGATCGGCTCGACGCCAACCAGATTTAATATGGCGTTTAAGAGTCCGACCGCATCACCTCTAAAAACCCAACCCCATACGAGAACTACAGCGATACCTGAGGTCACAGAAGGCAGGAAGAAGATCACCCGCAAAATACGGTTGGCACGGGTATCTTCTTGAAGAGCCAAGGCTAAAGACAAAGATGCGATCATTCCGAGAATTACCGCGCCAATTACATACAAGGCGGTATTTGAAAGTGCTTTATGGAATCGATCATCTTGAAAAATTAAGGTTGTGTAGTTACCAAATCCAACGGATCCACACGGGCTTTGATCTGGATTACAGATTGCGTTGTAGCGCATGAAAGAGAGGCGCAGACTTGAAAGAACTGGATAGACGGAAAAAACAAGAAAGAGGATCGCGAAAGGGGAGAGCATCAAATATGTTGAGATTCCCACATCGCTGAACCTTCTAAATCCAGTTTTGCGAGAGACACCATCCGTTGATGGTTTGATGCTCTTTAACATTAATTTACCTATCGTTTAATGACAGTGGATGGGGCTTTCACCCCATCCACTGTCGTCCCTTGACTAGCCCCTTAGAGCTTGGACTTCATTACAGCAGCAGCCTCATTGAGAGCTGCTTTTGCTGTAGCTGATCCAAACAGGAAGTTCTGTATTGCAGTTGTTACACCAGCTTGTGAATCTTCCCAACCATTGCAGTTTGGAGGACCTTGAGCATTCCTCAACTGACTCTTGATTGTCTTCAATACATCTGCTGGGTACGCATCGATTGTGTCTGCGTTGCTGATAACAGGTGAAAGGAAGATCGCGTTCTGTGCTGCACCAACAAGGTTCATCTGACGTACAACGCTGCGGTCGAACAATGTCTTGATGAACTTAGCTGCGAGTTGTTGCTGTGCTGGCTTTGCGTATCCCATTACAGAGATTCCACGTCCACCGATGAAAGCAACAGACTTAGATCCTGGTGCTGCAGGAACTGGTGCAACTGACCAGTTCTTGTAATCCTTGTTGTAGGTGTAGTAGCTGCTTGCCTGGAAGTTTCCAGAGAAGCCGATTCCGTACTTACCTTCCTTGATATTGTCATTCATGCTCCAGTCAGCAACACCAGGCTTTGGTGCGCCGTAATCTGTGTACAACTTCTTGTACTGATTTAGAGCGGCAACACCCTTAGCGTTGTTAATTGTGACCTTGCACTTTGCGTCGTACAAAGATCCACCTGATGAGTACAACCAAGAGAAGAAGCCAAGCCAGTCAGCATTTCCCCATTCATTGTAAACAGGTGTAGCAACACCTGCAGCCTCTAGCTTCTCTGCTGCTGCGTTGAACTGATCAATTGTCTTTGGTGCTGCAGTGATTCCAGCGTTTGCCAAAGTTGTCTTGTCGTAGAACATCATCATCAATGTAAGGTCAAACGGAACTGCATAAACCTTTGTTGATTTGTATCCAACAAGTGCCTTGTAAATCTGTGATGGCACCTTTGGCTGGACGAAGCTAGCAACTCCGAGCTTGCGCAGATCTGCTAGCGCTCCCTTGTTACCTGCGGAGATACCCCATGAAAGACCTCCAGTAAATACATCTGGACCCTTCTTTGCTGCGGCTGCTGCAAGAACCTTTGCGTAGCCATCGCCCCATGAGATTGCTTCTACCTTCACAGTTACACCTGGATTAGCATCCTCAAATGCTTTTCCAGCTGCCTTCATTACCGCAGCATCTGCATCTCCGCCGGTTGCCCAGACGGTCAATGTTTGCTTAGCCGCAGCGTTAGCAGGGGTGCTAAGAACCACCCCGGCGATCATGGTGATAGCTATAGCTATCGCTCCTAAACGCTTCACGTATTACTCCTTTGTAGAAGCGCAAGCGGCTCTCGCTGCGCCTTGGAGGCTACATTTCTTTGAAATGACAGCGTTGTCAAGAATTAACACAGCCACAATTAGGTAACGATCGAAAAGTCTTTTAGGACATTTTCTGTCCTATCAGGACATGCGAGCGCTAACAAGGCGCAGGGGTGATACAAAAACTAGGTACTTACTTCACCGTTGACTCTAAGGTGATCTGTTCCTCACCTGTGGCGCTAAAGGTCAGATACAACTTGTCGCCTGCAACGGTTGGGCACACGATCGCCCATTTAAACTCCAAGGATTTTCCAGGAGCCACGATTGTTTCCAGCGGTAAACCGGCAACACCAGAGGCCTCTTCAAAAACATCAAAGCAGGAGAGTGAATCATCGGAGTCAAAGGCGCTTTGGATAATTGAAAATGAGGCTAAATCCAATTCTTTTGAGCCTGTGTTACTTAACTTAATGTTCATCAACAAGGGACGGCCTTCAGCACCAAGGGCATCAAAATCTTTAGCTTTAAATACTTCAGGATCGGACACATTGAGAATTAAGCCATTTCCAAGATCGACATCGCTTCCGAAGCCGCCTTCGACCTCATCAAGTTTTTCTTGAGACTCCTTCTCGCTGATAGCCAGGGCTGATGTCTTATCTCCATCCATAGGCACCCGCGGGCCGGCAGAGAAAAATGCAATTGCAACTACAGATGCAAGTGCAAGAGGTGTGATTATCTGCCAACGCTTCATAACTGCTCCCTTTTTGTTATGCGGAGATTTCCATTTAGTTCCATCGTTGTCAAGCCTTGCAGGGTTGGCTTAGGCACGACTTTCAAGCATCAGTTCGAGCAGGGCGCGATCAATGTTGAGCCCTTCAAAGTTTTCATAGACAGTTCCGGGGCGGTTGTGGTTTGCAATTCCAAAGTTTCCATCAAACTCCCACAGCGAGTATCCCCACTTCGATTCACGATAGATATCAAAGAGATCCTTGAACCAAGCAAGTGCCACTGAGTTATCTGTGTACTTGTAGCAACCAAACTCTCCGATATGTACAGGGCGGCCCATGGCTTGAACCTCTCGCCAGGGTGCATAAAACTCCCACAGCGATTCTCTGTTCCAGTACTTACCCTCGTATGTGCATGGATATGTTGGAACAGGCATTCCCTTACTTCCATCCCACCATTCAGCTTTGTAGTGACTAACCAACATCGGTTGATAGCCACGTCCGCTGTGAACAACATTGAGATCAGCAAGCTCTGGCATAGCTAAGTGCCCACCTGCCAAACCATTGATAACAACTGTTCTTTCAGGATCGATTGCATGAATCGCATGAGTTACAGAACGAATCACCTTTTGATGAATATCTCGGGTAAAACCTCGTTGACCTTCAGCGGGTGGCTCATTTACTAAATCAAAGCTCAGTAATTCCATGTGCTGGCCCTTGTATTGTTGAGCCACCGCCTCCCATAACCGATGAAAGGTTTTTTGGGGCTGTTCATCTGCCCATAGATTGGTTGATTCAAGCTCCCACCCATTGATGCAATATCCCGGGGCTCTGTGCAGATTCAAACTAATATGAATTCCACGTGATACCGATTCATGAATATATGAATCTATAAGCTTTAAAAATGATTCGTGAATTGGGCCTTCTAGCTCATCTATCCAAAAACGGTAATCAGTGGGAAGGCGAAGGAACTTGAAATCATATTTAGCCATGAAATCGAGCATTCGTGTATCTGCAGGCAAGGCTGCAGGCATATGACCTCTGGAATATGCCCATTGCGCATTAAATCCATACCCCAAATTCTCATCAGCTTTAATCATTACTTACTCTTTTCTAGAAGGGCCAAAAGCCATTGGGCCTGGACTAATTGATGGGCGACGCTGCCACCTTCATGTGTGTTGTACTCATAAATTGCTGTATCCACCTTGCCCGCATAGTTATTTCGCATAGCAAAGATGGTGTCAGGTGGACATACCGGATCATGCATTCCTATGGAGATAAGCGCGGGGCAGTGAGCCATAGTCACAAGATTCATCGCGTCAAAGTAGGACAAGGTCTCAAAGACTTGGTCTACCTCATTTCGGTGAATTCGACAGTACAAGGTGATCTCGTGATACGGATATGTATCAACCATTTCAGTTGCCTTTTTGAAGTTACACAAGAAGGGAACATCTGGCATCGCAGCAAAAACTTTGTCTGACAAAGATGCTGCAGCTAAGGCAATTCCGCCGCCTTGACTTCCGCCAGCAACGATAATTCTTGAAGGGTCTACACCTTTGATCTTTGTTGCAGCATTAACAAAGGCAACTGAATCTGTGAAGACTCGACGATAGTAATAATCATCCTTATTCAAAATTCCCTGAGTCATAAATCCTGGTGTCTGTGAAGCACGGGGATAAGAGCCATCTGCGGTGTCACTCAATCTAAAACCGCCACCTTGCCCACGGGTATCCATCACTAAAACGCGATAGCCAACATTTACCCAAAAAAGCCACTCATGCGGAAGTCCACGACCACCGCCATAGCCGTCGTACATGATGATGCATGGTGTGACATCCTCTGCAGATGTAGCTTCAAGAAACCATCCTTTAATTGGATCACCATTAAAGCCCGAAACAGTTACATCCTTAACCCTGACATTTTTCATTGGGGTTGGGTGCTCTTCCAGCAATGGTGAAGCGATTGCATCGATACACTCGGCCAGAGTCGACCGCCAGAAACTCTCAAAATCAGCGGCCTTGTTAGGTGCCACCTTAAGAGTCTCGAGAACCTGCCTACTAGCTCCTACTAACATCCTGCCACCGCTTTCTTGTCCTTACTCTTCTGGGATAAATGATTGAGCATCATAAAGTCGCTTGTACACGCCAATGTGTTGAAGTAATTGGGCATGGGTGCCGGTCTGCACGATGGCCCCATCATCTAGAACAAGGATCAGATCAGCCTCTTTAATAGTAGAAAGTCGGTGTGCGACCACAAAGGTGGTTCTGTTAAGCATCAAACGCGAGAGCGCATCTTGAATAAGTCTTTCTGACTCAGAGTCCAGTGCAGATGTCGCCTCATCCAGGATCAGGATTCGAGGGTTTCGAATTAACGCTCTTGCAATAGCTAGTCGTTGGCGTTGTCCGCCGCTGAGGCGGGCACCCCGTTCACCAACAATGGTTTCGATTCCATCATCAAAGGCTTCTACAAACTCCAATGCATTGGCATCCCTTAACGCGGTTCGGATATCTGATTCAGATACATCGCTCAATCCATATGAAATATTCTCAGCGATCGTTCCATCAAAAAGCACCGACTCTTGCGGAACAACTGACAGGAACTTTCTAACAGTTCGAAGATCTAAATCTTTATAGTCAAGACCATCAACGCGGATAGATCCGCTAGATGGCCGCAAAAAGCCAATCACTAAGTTGATCAGGGTTGACTTACCAGATCCCGAAGGGCCAACCAATGCAATCATTTGGCCCGGTTTGGCAGAAAAGGTAATGTTATTTAAGGATGGTTTGTGATTAGTTGGATATGTAAATGCCACATCTGAAAATTCGATAACACCCTCAACTTTTTCAACATCTTTCTTTCCTTGGTTAAGCTCCAAATCTGGAGATTCCAAAACCTCTCCTAGTGAGGTAATCGAAGCAAAGCCCTTAGAGATAGCTGGTGCAAGGCTGGCCAGAAGAATTATTGAACCGATCAGCATTCCGAAGTTAGATGTCAGTAAAACAACATCGCCGGCAGAGATTCCAAACATTCCATTAAGAGCAAAGTACGCCGACAAGATCAGGCACAAGACGTTGGCCATCTGGAAGGTGACCCACGCTGCTGCATTAAAACGGCCATTTATTCGATCAAGCCTTAAGCCAGCCTCTTGTACCGTGGCAAAAGAGTCTTTCATTCGACCAACGGCACGTCGCTCTAATCCATGGGCACGTGTGACGGTTAAGAGGGTTGTCATCTCATTGACCCTAGAGGACATTTTCTCTATCTGGCTGCGGAAATCCTCGTTGTACTCATTTAAGGATTTACGTAGGCGAATAATGATCAGTGATGCAATTGGGGCGACAACTATGAAGAAGATTAAGAAGTTTGGAACACGAATAGATGTGACAACGATCGCTCCGATCAAACCATTGAGTGCGGCCAACCCTCCATCTGACAAATGACGAAGCATCTGCTCGATGTTTTCAACATCTCGCACAACCTTGGTTTGAAGGGCTCCAGCATTTGTTTTTTGATAGTAGCCAATACTCAATTGCTGCATTCGAACAACTAGCGCCGAACGCAAGCGATTCTCTGTCTCCCGAATCGCTGTAGCTAAGAATCGGACATATAAGAGATTTGTCGGAAAGTTTTGAGCAACAACAAAGATAAGGGCTGCAGCGTTAATAGTTAGACCTACCGTCGATTTTTTCTCTACAACGATGTCAATCATGTTTGCGGTGATTACCGGAATCAACCAAGCAGGGGAGTGTTTGATGGAGAAGAAAATGACTGCAAGCGCAACATTTTTGCGTTGATCCTTGAGCAAGTACCGCAAAGTCCTTATGGGGCTTTCACCCTTAAATTGATGGACTAGTTCGCTATCTTTAACCTGCATGGATTAACCGTACCGATTGTTAATCAGACAGTAGGTATTAGCGAGTAACGATTTTTTGTCCCATGGGGATGCGTTAGGACAATTTCAAAATTAGCGAACTGAGCGAAGAACCGCGGTGACCTTTCCGAGGATCTCGCAGTTATCACCATCGATAGGTGCAAACTCATCATTGGCTGGAAGCAGCCAAATATGCCCATTTTTACGGGAGAAGGTCTTAACAGTTGCCTCGCCTTCGATCATCGCTGCAACGATTTCTCCGTTATTACAATCTTTTTGAGCGCGAATAACAACGAAATCACCATCGCAGATAGCTGCATCAATCATTGATTCGCCAACGACCTTGAGCATAAATAGCTCGCCGCTTCCGACAAGTGATTCTGGCAGCGGGAAGGTCTCTTCAACTGATTGCTCAGCGGTGATTGGCCCACCGGCTGCAATACGCCCTACAAGAGGGATGTAGCGGGTGGCATCAACCGGAGTTGAGTTCTCCGCAGTCTTTTCATCTGGCATTAAAACTTCGAGAGCGCGACCACGGGTTGGGTCGCGGCGGATGAAACCCTTCTTTTCCAGGGCTTCTAGCTGGTACTTGACTGAGGCCGGGGAGGTCAGGCCGGCGACAAGGCCGATCTCGCGCATGGAAGGGGGATAGCCGTTGGTTTCAAGGGCATCCTTGATTGCGCCAAGGATCTTGAGCTGGCGGGCGGTCAAACCGTGCGCGCCTGCTGGGCCATCTGGAAGTTCAGTCACGCTAGCTGAATCTATTTTCTTTGCCATATTCCTATGGTGACACAACTCTGGCAAAAATTCAAACACCTGTTCGAAAAAATCTTGCATTTGTCGGTGGTGGGGTGTTTAATTGTCTTATTCGAACAGTTGTTCGAATACCTTCCCCAAGGTTGTACAGCGGTAAAAATGAAAGCAGGAGAGAACGATGAGCGCAGTTACATTTACTACAGGCTTTAACTCAACAGCCTCTAAAAGCAGTGTAAATCAAGGGTTTTTGATGACACAGCACGCCAATCCGTCCGGTCGCTTGACGCGCCGTGGCCGCCTTGCGCGCACCATCGTTGTTCTCTCGCTGGCAGTTGTGATGGTTGCAGGCTTTGCAGCTACCTCAGGTGCCAATGTGGCTGGATCGACCTCTTCAGAGCCTTCCTACTCGATTGTAGTTGTGGCACCAGGTGAAACCCTGTGGTCTGTAGCTGCTGCCTACGCTTCGGGGGATGTGCAAGGGTTGGTTAAAGAGATCCGTGAGGTCAACAATCTCAAGGGGTATGACCTCCAGGCTGGACAGAGGCTGCGGGTTCCGCTGAACCAGTAATTTAGGCTCAGTTAAGGCACGACACGCCGCTCAGGTGGATTTCACCTACTCAACAGGCAAAGCCTCAAGAAATGCTTTATAGTTAACACAAGATGTAGGGGTCAAAAGGATAAAAACTTCCATAAGTAGTGTTTTTACGGTAAGTTTACCAATCCGCTGAAAACCCCCTTACACCCAAAGTTACAAATATCGAGCATTGATTGGAGGACACGCCGAGATGAACTGCCCATTCTGTCGCAATGAAGATTCCCGCGTTGTGGACTCCCGTCCCGTTGAAGATGGCACAGCTATCCGCCGTCGTCGCGAGTGCCCCCAGTGTGGCCAGCGATTCTCAACCCAGGAGCTCTCACTTCTGAACATTATTAAGCGCAGCGGGGCGACAGAGCCTTTTCGCCGCGAGAAGGTCTTGGTCGGTGTTCGTAAAGCCTGCCAGGGACGTCCCGTCAATGAGGATGATCTGGTTTTGCTTGCTCAACGGGTAGAAGAGACCCTTCGCCGCACAGGACAGGCAGAGATCGAGGCTCAAGAGGTAGGAATGGCAATTCTTGCGCCACTCCGTGAGCTCGATGAGGTCGCCTACTTACGTTACGCCTCTGTGTACCGTAACTTTGCCTCCCTTGAAGATTTCGAAGGTGAGATCGCTCTTCTCCGCGCTCTACCTTCAGGCAATTCCCCAATTGCCTCAGATTCACATAGCAATAAAAACAGCACAGAACAAAGTACTAACACATCTCACAAGATTAATTCATAACTAGAAGACGGGGAAACACAACTATGTCAGAGACGGTCATCAACCGACCAGCGAAAATCAAGGCCCACAACACCCTAAAGGGTAAGGGCTTGACGATCGAACGCATCTACACAACCGAGGGAGTGCACCCGTATGACCAAGTTAAATGGGAGCGCCGCGATGTGGTGCAGCAGAACTGGAGAACGGGCGAGACTGTTTTCGAACAACGTGGTGTGGAGTACCCAGATTCATGGTCAGTGAACGCTTCAACAATCGTTACAACAAAGTACTTCCGTGGCGCACTCGGTGCTGAAAACCGCGAATGGTCTTTGAAGCAGGTAATCGATCGCGTTGTGTTGACATACACAAAGGCTGGAAAAGAGCATGGCTACTTTGCAACAGATAAGGATGCCCTTGTTTTTGAGCACGAGCTAACACACATGCTCATGCACCAAATTTTCTCATTCAACTCACCAGTGTGGTTCAACGTTGGAACAGCACAGCCACAGCAGGTATCAGCATGTTTCATCCTGTCAGTTGATGACACTATGGACAGCATTCTTAACTGGTACCGCGAAGAGGGAATGATCTTCAAGGGTGGATCAGGAGCAGGACTTAACCTCTCTCGCATCCGTTCATCAAAGGAGCTTCTCAAGTCCGGTGGAACAGCATCAGGCCCAGTCTCATTTATGCGTGGTGCAGATGCTTCAGCGGGAACAATCAAATCAGGAGGCGCAACCCGTCGCGCTGCAAAGATGGTTGTTTTAGATGTAGATCATCCAGATATCGAAGAGTTTATTGAGACCAAGGTCAAGGAAGAGGACAAGATTCGCGCACTTCGCGATGCCGGCTTCGACATGGATCTCGGTGGAAAGGACATCATCTCTGTTCAGTACCAGAATGCAAATAACTCAGTCCGTCTATCAGACAAGTTTATGCAAGCTGTTGAAAAGGGCGAGCAGTTTGGTTTAACAGCACGTTCAACTGGCGAAGTTATTGAAACGGTTGATGCACGTGCACTGTTTACAAAGATCGCACAAGCTGCATGGGCATGTGCCGATCCTGGTGTTCAGTTTGATGACACCATCAATGATTGGCACACAACTCCAGAGACAGGTCGCATCAATGCGTCAAACCCTTGCTCTGAGTACATGTCACTAGACAACTCTTCTTGTAACTTGGCATCACTTAACTTGATGAAGTTCCTCAAGTCAGATGGTTCATTTGATGCAAAGAGCTTTGGTAAGGCGGCAGAGCTGATCATCACAGCGATGGATATCTCAATCTGTTTTGCAGATTTCCCAACAGAGGCGATCGGTGACACCACAAAGGCTTACCGCCAGCTCGGTATCGGATACGCAAACCTAGGCGCGCTATTGATGGCATCAGGTCTTGCATACGATTCAGAGGGTGGACGCGCTCTTGCTGGTGCGATCACATCATTGATGTCAGGCATTACCTACAAGCGTTCAGCAGAGCTTGCTGGAATCGTTGGACCATACGCAGGCTTTGCACAAAACGCTAAGCCACACGCACGTGTTATGCGCAAGCATGCATCTGCTTCATCGGCTGCAAAGTCTGAGACAACCCTTGACCGCGATGTATGGACAGAGGCGAACAAGGCCTGGGATGCATGCCTTTCAACAGGAGATAAGAATGGATGGCGCAACGCGCAGATCTCAGTTCTTGCTCCAACAGGAACAATCGGTTTGATGATGGATTGCGATACAACAGGTATCGAGCCTGACTTCTCATTGGTGAAGTTCAAGAAGCTTGTCGGTGGCGGATCTATGCAGATCGTTAATCAGACAGTTCCACTTGCTCTAGAAAAGCTGGGATATGCACAGGAGACCGTTGAAGCGATCGTTGAGTTCATCGCAGCAAATGGACATGTCATTGATGCACCAGGGCTAAAGCAAGAGCATTACGAGGTATTTGACTGCGCACTTGGTGCACGATCAATCGCTCCAATGGGCCACGTTCGCATGATGGCTGCCTGCCAGCCATTCCTTTCAGGTGCGATCTCAAAGACAGTAAACCTTCCAGAGGATGCAACTGTTGAAGAGGTAGAAGAGGTTCACATTGAAGCCTGGAGAATGGGAATTAAGGCGCTCGCGGTTTACCGTGACAACTGCAAGGTTGGTCAGCCTTTATCTGATGGAAAGGCGAAGAAGAAGGATGCTGTTGTTGAGGTAGAAACTGCAACTCCAGTTCGTAACCGTCTTCCAAAGTCACGTCCAGCAACAACAACATCATTCTCTGTTGGTGGCGCTGAGGGGTATATGACCGCTGGAGCTTACGCAGATGGTGCTCTTGGTGAAGTGTTCTTGAAGCTTGGCAAGCAGGGTTCTACCTTGGCCGGTGTCATGGATGCCTTCTCAATCGCGGTATCTATCGGACTTCAATATGGAGTGCCACTAGAGACATTCGTAGAGAAGTTCACAAACTTGCGCTTCGAGCCAGCTGGTATGACAGATGATCAAGATATTCGCATGGCACAGTCAATGATGGATTACATCTTCCGTCGCTTGGCTCTTGATTACCTACCATTTGAACAACGTTCAGCGATGGGTCTTTACACAGCAGCAGAGCGTGCAGCAGCACTCGACAATGGTGGCGAGTACGCACCTATTGCGAGTGTTGATACC
Organism: Actinobacteria bacterium BACL15 MAG-120619-bin91; assembly: GCA_001438925.1. Lineage (GTDB taxonomy): Bacteria > Actinomycetota > Actinomycetes > Nanopelagicales > Nanopelagicaceae > Planktophila. The sequence continues at coordinate 24,565 of LIAM01000005.1, forward strand.
CCAAAAGCGCCAGCGGCTCCGGTTGCTGCGGTGGCTCCTGTAACTGCTCCAAGTAAGGTCGCAGATGTAAAGATTGAAGCTGCACCACTTGCAGCAACAATCGGTTCATCATCTGATCTACTTGAATCAATGGGAATCAAATCTGATGCACCACTATGTATGACATGTGGAGTAAAGATGCGTATGTCAGGTGCATGTTTTGTATGCGAAGGTTGCGGAAACACATCTGGTTGCAGCTAAGAGATACCATGTTTTAACCAACCCCGTTAAAAGCCCCGTCAGTCACTACGATTGGCGGGGCTTTTTACTGTTTCGCGCATCTGAACAATGGGGGTAGACTTGGGACGTTGTTTTCGGGGTCGATGTAATTTCGAACCGGCGGTTAAAGTCCGCGACCCGATACCGCACCAGGTATCGGTTGACTCAGTGAAACTCTGAGACCGACGGTTAAAGTCCGGATGAGAGAAAACCAACAAAGGGTCGGCGCATGCCTACCCTCTTTGTGCATTTCTCTGCCACCCCGGAAGCCTCTTTGAAACTGAAAAAGAGCGGGGGCAAAGCCAGTGAAAATGGATTACACAGTTGATATGCAACGTGCCATCGCCCTTGCCGAAAAAGGTTTAGGAAAGACAGCGCCCAACCCAATTGTTGGTGCAGTAATTATTGATAGCACCGGAAGCATCATCGCCGAAGGTTTTCATGATCGAATGAAATCTCCTGATCACGCAGAAGTTGTTGCGATTAAAGCAGCAGGGGATAAAACAAAGGGTTCAACAATTGTTGTGACCCTCGAACCATGTAATCACATAGGTAGCACCGCTCCATGTGTTCAAGCAATCATCGATGCAGGTATTACAACCGTTGTTTTTGCGGTCAGTGATCCCAATAAAGAGGCTGCAGGGGGAGCAGCGGCCCTTCGTGCAGCAGGGATCACCGTTATTGAAGGCGTATTAAAGGATGAGGCCGCCTTTTCAAACCGCGCGTGGCTCATGAAGATTCGCAAGAACAGGCCCTTCTTTACCTGGAAGGTTGCAGCAACCCTTGATGGCAAGGTCGCAGCAGCTGATGGAACATCCAAATGGATTACCAACGATGCATCCCGCGCCGATGTGCAGTTATTG
>LIAM01000006.1 GCA_001438925.1 Actinobacteria bacterium BACL15 MAG-120619-bin91
GATAGCAGCCACAGGTGTCATCAATTCGTTGCGCAGTTCCTGTCTTTCCAGCTACTCGATACCCTGGGATCGCAGCCGATGGCGCTGTTCCGTTAGCAGAGACAACGTTTTCCATCATCAATCGCATTTGCGCAGCTGTCTCGGAGCTAATTACACGAACACTCTCGCGAGTTGCAGATGGTGTGTAATTTCCGCTGGCATCACTTGTTCCGGCAATGACAGTTGGTGAGGTTCGGATACCATCATTTGCAAGGGTCGCAAAGACGCTCGTTGCCTGCATTGCCGTTACCGAATACCCCTGGCCAAAGGCAACTGTTGGCGCTGTTGTTCCAGACCAATCCGCAACCTTAGGAAGAATTCCACGAGATTCACCGGGCAATCCTGAGCCTGTCTTAACACCAATACCAAACTTAGTCAGATACTCGTATAACTTGTCATTTGAAATCATTTCACCGATTTTGATAGATCCAGTGTTGCTAGAAACTGCAAGGATTCCAGCGGTGGTTAGACGTTGAGTTGGGTGTGGCTTGTGATCACGAAAGACCTTAACGGAGCGCTTTAACTTATCTGGAATTGTTAAAACTGTCTCTGGGGTAATTTTCTTTTCATCCAGTGCCGCTGCAAGGGTCATAACCTTTCCAGTAGAGCCTGGTTCGTAAACATCTAGGACTGAAGGATTTCGCATCGCTACCAATGAGACTTTGGTGGTGTTATTTGGATCAAAGGTTGGAGCGGTCGCATGAGCCAAAATATGACCTGTCTTTGGGTCCATCACAATAACGGTTCCGCTTAGCGCGCGTGATGATTTCACCGCATCTGCAATCGCCTTTGAAGCCACCCATTGGATATCGCGATCAACGGTTAAACGGATTGATGTACCTGATTGAGCTGGAATGATCTCTGATTGCGAACCAGGAATTTCAGCCTTATAACCATTGGCATACGAATACTTGCCATCAATACCTTTAATGGTGGAGTTCATACTGGACTCAAGTCCTGTTGCTCCAACACCATCATGATTTACAAAACCGATGAGAGATGCGATCAGGCTTCCTGATGGATACTCCCGCACATAACTGCGCTCCGGGAAGAATCCGATAATTCGTTCTGGGCTCATTGCCTTAAATTGTGAGTTGTACCGGTCAATAGCATCAGAGAGCTTTAGCCAGGTAGCAGGCTTTGCATTGCGGAAAACCATGCTCCACTTTCGAGTTCCAGTGATCGCCTCCTGAACCTCTTGTATATTCATGCCGATAATCGGAGCAACAAAGGTAGCGACCTTAACTGGATTTGAGATCTGAGTTTGGTCAACAACGATGCTGGTTGCAGCAACGCTTCGTGCAAAGGGAACACCATTAATGTCGGTGATATCGCCACGTGGAGCCTGAAGGGTTTTTACCTTTTCCATCTCATTGACAGCTCGCTCACGGTACTGACCAGCTTGAAGAGCCTGAACCTGAACAAGTCGAACTCCAAAGAGAAACATGACAACGGCAAGAATTAAAACCAATCCTCTGATTCTCTTATGCGCTAAGGAGAAATTACCCATTCTTCACCGGAACCTCAGTTATTGACTTGTCTTGGATTGGCTTGTCTAAAGAGAGAAAGGTTGGATTTTCTGAAGGCTTCATACCTAACGCAGTTGCTGAGTTTGCAAGAGCTTCTGGGGAAGATATCTTGTCGATCTCACGTGCGATTGCTTCACGTTCATCGCTGACTAACTTTGCCTCTAATTTCAGATTTGTTAGCTCAAATGCATCCTGTGCAAGCAAGGTATTGATCAGGAGAAGGAGCATGAGACCAAGACCACCAACGATAGATACAAAGATTGCGAAGAACTTACGATCTGCCTGCTTTCCATCGGAGACATTAGGTACAAGCTTGAGTGCAACTTGTGATGTCTTCTCGGCAAAAATTTCTTTAGAGCGAGTTATCGCTGGAGCTAGTGCTGTCATAGCCATTATGCGGCCACCCTTTCGATTGCTCGAAGACGCACAGATTGAGAACGAGAGTTCTCCTCTAGTTCGGCATCGGTAGGTGTTTCGCTTCCGCGAGTGATCATTGAGAACTTGGCAGCAAATTCAGGAAGATCAAATGGAAGATCGCGTGGTGTTCCAGATTTTGTTGATGCAACAAAGAGCTGCTTTACAATGCGATCTTCTAGGGACTGGAAGGACATAACAACCAAACGCGCACCTACATTGAGTAGATCAAGTGCCGCTGGCAGTGCGCGAGTAATTGTGCCTAATTCATCATTTGTTTCGATGCGAAGCGCTTGGAAGGTGCGCTTTGCAGGGTTGCCACCTGTACGACGAGTAGCCGCAGGAATCGCCTCTTTTACAAGGGTTGCCAGCTGGGCCGTTGAGTTCATGGGCGCAATCGCACGCTGCTTAACAATGGATTCGACGATACGAGTAGCAAACTTTTCTTCACCATATGTGCGAAGGATGCGAACTAGTTGACCTGGCTCGTATGTATTGATGATCTCCCCCGCTGTTAACGATTGAGTGCGATCCATACGCATATCTAGGGGTGCATCCTGTGAGTAAGAAAAGCCACGCTCTATCTGATCTAGTTGCATGGATGAAACTCCAAGATCAAACAAGGCTCCATCAATACTCTTGTGACCAAAGCCAGCAACTACATCTGCAATGCCATCAAAGGTTGAGTGTGCAACTTTGAGACGATCTGCAAATGGTGCAAGGCGCTCGGTGGCTTTTGCAATTGCATCAAGATCACGATCGATTCCGATAACTGTTAAGTGTGGGAACTTTTGAAGCAAAGCTTCTGTATGACCTCCAAGGCCTAAGGTTGCATCGACTACAACTGGATTACTAGAAGTGGCAATCGCTGGAGACAAGAGATCAACACAGCGATCACGCATTACAGATATGTGTTCTGTTGTACTTGTCATCTCTCCCCCTTTGCCTTTAGTAGTTGATGCTGTGCATATTTCTGGCCTTACTTCTTGCCTTGCGGCTCTCATCTCTGGTCACTGCCGGCCGACGGATCTTTATGTTGCAACGGCGCCGGGGAAGGGGCGTCGCTACGTTCGAAGGGTCGGCAGTGGCCACAAATGAGAGTTAGAACAAACCTGGAAAGACCTCCTCTGAAACATCAGCGAAACTCTTTTCACGATCTGCTAAATACTCATTCCAAGAAGTTGCATCCCAAATTTCAACGCGAGTATTTGCGCCAATAACAACGCACTCTTTTTCTAATCCTGCATATGTACGAAGTGATTGCGGAATTGTTACGCGACCTTGACGATCAGGAATTTCATCGTGTGCGCCAGCAAACATCACACGGCTGTAATCACGCGCTGATTTAGCAGTGACTGGCGCTTGTTTTAGCGTCTCTGTAATTACTGAAAACTCTTGTGATGGAAAAACATAAAGACAACGTTCTTGTCCTTTAGTAATTACTAAACCTGCTGCTAACTCTTCGCGGAATTTGGCGGGAAGGATTAAGCGACCTTTGTCATCAAGACGTGGCTCGTGGGTGCCTAGAAACATTTTCAGCGCCCCCTTCCCCAGGTTTGCCCTCTTAATTCCCCACTTTACTCCACTTTTCCCCTTTTTCAACCACCTTTTCCCACTTTTCCCCTTTTAGCCCCCATCTCCCCCCACCATGCGGGCATGAAAAAAGCCCCTCACATGGAGGGGCTTGAGGTGGAGCTATGCGGGGATCTACTCCTCGTTGGAGCGGTTGTCCCAACGTTGCTCAAGGCGAGCGCTTAAATTCGTCCGTGATGAAGGCTTGCGAGCGCCGCGGACCATAGGTGAGATCGATGAGATCCCTGTGATGACCCCGCCAAGAGCGATAACAAAGCCCAGGATTCCAATAGGTGTTACTTGTGAAATTAACCCGCCAAAGAGGGTGACCAAGCCAAGCAGGATTAACCCTGCACCAACCACGATGCGGTTGCGAGATGGCGAAACCGGTCCCTTTGATGAAAGAGCGGAAACTAGCCGCGGATCTTCAGTTAAGAGAGCAGCCTCCATCTCTTCCAAGAGGCGCTTTTCACGATCGGATAATGGCATAACCCCACAATAGAACAGTTTTTGCCTACCCGCTACTCATCATCGGGTGTGATCAGGCGGGCTGGACGCACCGAGCCATCACCAAAGCGCTCACGGGCCTTATCCATTGCCGTTTCCGCCTCACGCCACCCCTTTTCGCGCTCACCGAGCACCATTTGAACGGGAGCGCCCTCACTCAAACTCTCTAGGGATACTCCCACCAAACGCAAACGTGCCCGCTCGATATGTAGCCCTTCGTACAAACCCTTAACCACTTCATAGACATCGTGGGTGCCATCGATCGGAAGTGGCAAAGTCTTTGAACGGTTGATCGTTGAGAAATCTCCAAAGCGAACCTTGATTGAGATCGTCTTTGCAAACAATCCCTTGTCGCGCAGCCGTGATGTTGCGCGCTCGCATAAACGCAGGTATTCGCGCAGGATTTCTTCGGGGTTATCGAGATCTCTAGCAAAGGTTTCAGCGGCGCTGATGCTTTTCTCTGCATCTTGCGGTGCAACATCTCGGTAGTCACGGCCCCATGAAAGTTCATGCAAGGTGGCACCTGCTGCTTCTCCTACTGCACGAATCAAAGTTGTTCGTGGCAGCTTTGCAATATCTTCAATTGTGCGAAGTCCCAATCGTTCAAGGACTTCTGCAGTCTTTGGTCCGACTCCCCACATTGCAGATATTGGCAGCGGATGTAGGAATTCAAGAATTCGATCACTTGTAATTTCAAGCATTCCATTAGGTTTGCAATTAGTTGATGCCAACTTTGCAATGAACTTTGATGGTGCAATACCAACAGAGCATGTAATCCCCTCTTGTGCTTCAACCTTGGTGCGGATCGCTGCTGCAATTTCACGTCCCGTACCCAATAACTTCTTTGCACCAGTTACATCGAGAAAGGCTTCATCGACTGAGACCGGTTCAACGTTAGGGGTAAAGCTTTCAAAGATCTCCATGATGTGGCCTGAGACTTCTTGGTACCGCGCCATATCAACGGGTAGAAAGATTGCATGCGGTGCTAATCGGCGTGCTTGTCCTACTGGCATCGCAGAGTGAACACCAAATTTGCGCGCTTCATAATTGGCTGCAGATACAACACCACGTGCACCCATTCCGATAACAACAGCTTTGCCTTTTAATTCGGGGTTATCCCGCTCTGCAACTGATGCAAAGAAGGCATCCATATCAACATGCAGAATGGTTGCCTGGGTTGGCTTCTCATCCGTTGTCATATTGCGAGCGTACTTTGTTTAGCGCTCCAACTTTCGTAAGCGGCACGTAAATCCCAAGCCCCGGTAGCCCTGATAGAGATGCCCCTGGCACCTGTGCGGCGGGTAACTCCTCGAACTAGCAGCAGCGATGTTGAGTACAAAACATTGGCGTACTCGCCTTGAACATCGGTAAAGAATGTTGAATCACTAAGACCATATCCATCATCAAGGGTTAGGAAAATGACACGTTTACCCGAACGCACCGGCGGGGTTTGCATCGCTACCTTGATCCCTGCAACCAAGACCGATGATTGAGATCGTTGCTTGAGCAGATCACTAGAACGGACAGCACCGATTGCGTTAAGGAACTGACCGTAAAACTCGATCATATGACGGGACACATCAATCCCTAATCGATCGATCTCGTACTTGACGCTTTCAGCTGCGGTCATCGCTGGTAATCCGCTACTGATCAACGTTGGTGGTTCAAACCCTAAGTTCATCTGCGCGCCAGAGACTGCAGCACTTGGAGATTTTTGTAAATCAGAAAAATGAAGCAGCAGATCCCTGCGATTAACATCGGCATGCAGCGAATCAAAGGCACCTGTAAGAATCAAACTTTCAGTAACCGGTGTGCTGCACCTAGATCTGCGCACAAAATCATTGAGATCAATATAAGGACGACCAGCGATAATTGATTGAACTTCCCCATCACTAATTCCGCCAACAGTTGATAAGGCGATACGGATCGCGTTGCCATGATCTTCTACACGGTAGGCTGCATCAGATGCATTGACATCAATCGGTGCGATGGTGATGCCCATTTGCCTTGCCTCATCAACAATTAAACGCTTGGGGTACATGCCGGGATCATGGGTTAAGACAGCTGCAAGAAATGCTGCCGGGTAATGGGTCTTAAGCCAAGCTGATTGATAGGTAGGCAGCGCAAAGGCTGCAGCATGTGCTTTACAAAAACCAAAGGATGCAAAGGCGCGTAGTACATCCCAGATCTGCTGAATGATTGGCAGTTCATACCCTTTGGCTGTTGCTGCAGGAAAGAACCAATCACACACTTCTTGTTGACCTGCGCGATCCCCTAACGATCTGCGTTTTTCATCAGCCGTTGCCAAGGAAACCCCGGTCATCGTTGCGATGATCTGAATAACCTGTTCATGGAAGACAACAACGCCTTCGGTATGGGCCAAAATCTCATATAAATCGGTGTGAATTATCTGCGCTGGGCTCCACCCATGACGCGCTTTAAGAAATGGCGTGATCATGTCGCTCTTAACCGGCCCTGGTCTAAATAGAGAGATATCAATAATTAAATCGGTAAAGGTTTTGGGTGCAAGCTTTCCAACCAATTCGCGCTGTCCTGGACTTTCTACCTGAAAGATTCCAAGGGTTCTGGTTGATTGAATTAGCTCGTAGGTTGCTGTGTCATCCAATGGAACGGTATCAATATCAACAACCTCTTGATGAACTCGTTCGATCTCTTTCATAGAGTAAGCAATAGTTGATTGCATACGAACACCCAAGACATCTAGCTTCAATAATCCAACCGCTTCAACATCATCCTTATCAAAGGCGACCATGGGGTAACCACCAGCGCTGCTCATCAATGGTGCACGATCTAGAAAACCACCATCAGATAAAACAATTGCACATGGATGCATCGCAAGGTGGCGTGGCAAACCATCTAAGCGTTGTGCCATTTCAATTGTTGCCGCCATCAATGGTGCAGAGGTATTTAACCGTCGAAGTTCAGGCAGGGATTCAAGGGTTGCTGCGATATTGCGGGCACGCACATGTGGCATCGATTTGGCCAACATATCGATCTCCATACCGGGTAAACCAAGGGCTGCTCCTGCATCACGGATCGCATGGCGGGCACGATAGGTATCGACCATTGCAACAACTGCGCACCGTGATTGATTGGTAGGTGATCTCCAATTGTTATCACCATACCTTTTAAAGACCATGTCATAAATTTCAAGCCGCCGGGCAGATTCCACATCGATATCGATATCTGGCAAGGCTCTGCGCAAAGGAGAACAGAAACGCTCCATCAATAAACCATGTTGCATCGGATCTACACCTGAGATTCCAAGTAGGTGACAGATTAAGGAACCTGCACCACTGCCACGAGCTGCAACACGGATCCCGGCATCACGTGCCATATCTGCGATATCTGCAACGGTTAAGAAGTATGACTCGTAACCAAGTGTTGCAACCGTTGCGAGCTCATCATCTAAACGTGCACGTGCTTTGCTGATCTGATCGCTGCTGTTGTAGCGCCAGTTGATTCCGGCTTCACTGCGAGAACGCAGCAAGGTACGCATCTCTTGGGCGGTGTTTACCCCCACAACATGGGGCTCTGGCAGGTGGGCTCCCCCTAAACCGATATCTCGTTGAGGCGAGAGCAGCGAGCGTTCAGCCCATTCGCGGGTTGTCTTTAACAGCGCACGTGGTGTTCGTTCTCCTGCAGCCCGTGCAATTTCGCCCGCCAAAGAAATCATCTCATCACTTGATTTCAAGAATCCTTCAGCGTTACGTCGTTCGATGTGGCGATCATGTAATGGCACTAGCTGTCGCACGCAATCTAAAATATCTGCAACTGGACCATCGGTGCGATCCTTCATGCGGACAGCGTTGGTAATAACTGCGTCGATATCGTTATCGCGGGCAAAGATTAAGGAGCGCGCTGCATGTTCGGTAGAGCGAGGACCACGGCCTGCGACCAGGTGTGAAACACATTCAATAGCGTTGTTAGCAAATAGATCACGAGTTTGATTAAAGATATGCAACGCTTGATCAAAGCGATGGTTGTGTATTGCATCACTGATAGGTGATTCAGGGCCATGCAGGGCATAAACATTGGTGCTGTAGTTACTGAACTGTTGTAAAAAATCTAAGGTCAGAACTGGCACACGAGTTTGGCTAGTCATTGTTAGCGATGTCATTAATCTGCAGAGCGAGCGCCATCCCCCATCACTGTGTGCCAACAAGGTGATGCGACCTTTTGCACCTCCGCCATTTGCATTTTTTATGGCAATTGCACAGTTGACTCCGATGATGGGTGCGATCCCGTAATCAACACAACTTTGAGTAAAACGGATGGCACCAGCTAACCCATCACGATCTGTTAGCGCTAACGCTGGCATTTCAAACTCTGTTGCACGTTGGACTAGATCATGGGGGTGGGTTGTTCCATATTTCAAGGAATACCCGCTAGCAACATTGAGATGAATAAAGCTCATACCTTACGAATAATCCACTGACCTGTTACTTCATCACGTTCTAGTTCAAAGGTTGTCAGCGCACCAATAGGTGCCGCCTCTACTCTCCAGACAGCCCGTGCCTGATCATCGGGGCGATACTTTCCATCGCTGATTCGATTCCACCAACCACCCGCTTCGCACCAACGGGATAGCACCGCATGGATACGAAACCGTTTTCCTTTATAGGAGAACTCGATAGGAGTTGTTGCCCCATCAATAGTGACATCGAGGGCGGGGTTAACCTGCATGGCTGACATTTCTGGGTGGACCTTTCACAGCTGTGGGTATTCGAACAGATGTTCGAAAAATACCCCTCCCCACCGACAAATAGCAAGCGGCCAAGGGTGTCGTGGTCAAAATTAGTTGAAACTTCAACTACTATTACCCAGTAAGTTCACAATCACCCAATATCTCAAGGAGTCACAATGGACATCGTCCTCATCATCGGTCGCGTCCTTTTCGCATTGCTCTTCATCTCATCTGGAGTTTCACACCTCACAAAGCTTGAGGCTATGACCGGCTACGCCCAGTACAAGAAGGTTCCCGCAGCAAAGTTTGGCGTAGTCCTATCAGGTTTGATGATCCTCCTCGGTGGTATCTACATCGCATTTGGCGTTTACGCAGATCTAGGCGCACTACTAATCGCACTATTCCTGATCCCAACATCATTCTTGATGCACGCATTCTGGAAGGAAACAGATGCAACAGCCAAGCAAAATAAGTCAATCAGCTTCTTTAAGAACCTCGCACTTGCTGGTGCTGCTCTCATCATCTTCGCCCTAGTAGCAACTGGTACAGATTTTGGTCCATCAGTAACAGGTGCATTTTTTAACATATAAATAGGATGCTTAACCTGTAATTAATTAACTTAAAAGCCCGCTGGTTTGATGCCGGCGGGCTTTTTTGTACCATGATTAGCCAATGGAAATCATCGGTGGATTACTTGCAGGCGGATTTATTGGAGCGGTGCTGGGATTCATAGGTGCTGGTGGAGCGATGCTCACCGTTCCCATCCTCTTATACATCTTTGACTTCACCCCACAATCTGCACCAACAGCGGCGCTAGCTGTAGTTTTCTTTGCTGCATTATCGGGATTAATTCCAAAAATCAGAAGTAAAGAAGTTTTGTTCAGAGAAGCCTTTATCATTTGGGCACTTGGGCTAAGCACAAATATTATATTCTCAATTTTGGTCTACCGACTCAGTAATTCAGTTCTTACTACGGGATTAGCGATAGTACTGATCACCGCAGCAACAACGATGCTCATTAAGCCAATTGCAGGAACAGAAAAGAAGATTCCATTTTTGTGGCTACTCCTGATCTCCTTAATTATTGGAATGATCACAGGCTTATTTGGAATTGGTGGTGGATTTCTTGCGATTCCTGTCTTAGTTTTATTTTTTAAAGTACCACAAGGAAAAGCCGCGGGCACCTCACTTGCCATCATTGCTATTAACTCAATCACCGCATTCTTCGGTCACTACCAAAGCTGGAATGATGTTAATTGGGTTGTGCCTATGTCAATGACGGTTGCGGCTGTGATTATTGCTCGCATGGCTTCAATAAAGAGCGGGCAGGTTAACCCTGTACTACTGAAAAAAGCCTTTGCAATCCTTTTGTATACGATTGCAATTTTCACTCTTATCCAGACTTGGGTTATTGCTTAATCTCACGCACTTTTATGTACTTTGATTGCAAGCCAACGATCAAGTACAACACCACTGGGAAAGCAAAAGCTAAAGGTAATGAGGTGACTTCAGCGATTAAACCAATAAGGGTTGGGCCGCCAAAGTAAGCAGCTATTGCAATCAACCCGACGCGAGCCAATCCTACAGATGGTGCAATTCCTGGAATCGATGCTGCAGCTAAATTAAATGCGGGGAAAAATGGACCCATTCCAAAACCTGCCGCTCCAAAACCTAAACAGACAAGTATTAAACCTGCGGTTGGATGTGAATCAGAGATAGACATTCCTATAAACAATCCAATACCCCACAAGCTGCCACCAAGGTAACCACCATATTTTACAGTGTTTACATGACCCCACTTTTCAAAAGCACGATCCCCCAGCAAACGGCTTGCGATCATTGTTAGCGAAAAGGTTGTCGCAGCTGCAGCGTTTAAGCCTTTGCCGATTCCCATGTGATCCTGCAAGAGAATTCCACTCCACTCGTAGGCACCGCCCTCGGGGATTAAGGAACACATCAACCCGATTCCAAGTGCCCATAAAATTAAAGATTCTTTACCAAACAGTGAAACCTTGCCGGCATCATCTTTCCCTGGCTCGCCTAGGTGACCATCATGTTCTGCAGGTAACATGAAATGTGCAATAAATTGAAATACAAACAAACCAATTGCAGCGATTGCAATTAAGTTGTCTCTGGGGGTAACAAAGTTTGCGATTAATCCACCAACTAAGGTTGCGGCAAATGCACCAATGCTCCAGAAACCATGAAAACTAGACATCCATCGGCCCTTAGTGTGTTTTTCAATTTCAACTGCTTGACCATTAATCGCAATATCCATAAATGCAACGTTAAAACCGGTAATGAAAAGCCCTAACAATAAAAGCTGCACAGTATCGGCAATTCCAATGACAAAGACACCTACTGGTAGCAACGCTCCAGCGATGCGCACTACAAGTTTGGATGAAAAGGAGTGAACCGCTCTTCCTGCAATCTGTGCCCCAGGAATAGAGCCAACTGTGCTCGCCAAGAGAACTAAACCGAACTGGCCATCACTTAAACCGAGTGAATCCTTGATCTCTGGAATACGCGGAATCCATGCAAGTCCCAAAAAGCCCAAAAGAAAGAAGCAGAGATAGATGGCGTTGCGTGCTCGCATCCCGAGGGCGTACAGATCAGTGCTCATGTTGTCCTGAGCCTACTTGAATTAATTGGATAACCTTGGTTCATGGAAGGCGTTAAGGAAAAAGCAGCGGTCAAACGTGTAATTGTAGCCCTTGCTGATCATGGATTAACAGGTGAGGTCCATGTTCTCTCAGATAGCGCACGTACCGCTCAAGAGGCGGCATCGGCGTTAGGAATTGAAGTTGGCCAAATCGCATCGTCGCTGATCTTTAAACTTCCCGATGATTCACCGCTGCTTGTTATTACAAGTGGCCGCCACCGCGTCGACACAGATTTAGTTGCAAAGAACTTAGGTATTGAGAAACTCGGACGAGTTGATGCAGATTACGTTAAAGAGAAATCAGGTTTTTCAATCGGTGGCGTTGCGCCAATCGGCTGGGTTTCATCCGCAAGGATCCTTATTGATCAGGCATTAAATGAGTATGAAGTTGTGTGGGCCGCTGCGGGCCATCCTCATGCGGTATATCCAACAACATTTGTAGAGTTACTTGAATGTACAGGTGCAGAACCTATGGTTGTTGGCGATTAATGATTGTTGCTTACTTCTGGACAATTAAGCCATCACATCTGGTGAATGCGATCTTTGCGATGGGCTTTGATCGTTTCTTCTTAATGGCAGATAAGAATGTATCTTTTCATAAATCTTTAGGTACGGGCAAGGGCGAAACCTTTACGCCCAGCGATGCCAATGCGCTGCAGTGGGGCTTAGTAGCCGTTGTTGAAGATATTGAAAACTTTGATTCATCAACTGTCATTAAGCGTTGGCGCAAGGGTTCAATCTCTGAGTTTCGTGCTGTGCTGGAACCGATTTCATCTCATGGAAAGTGGGCGGGTAAGGAACCTTTTGTTGCAACCGCCAAAGATTGGGATGGACAGGTTGCAGCCATTACCCGTGCACGCATTAAGTGGAGTCAGAACTTTAGATTTTGGCGATCAGTACCGCCTGTAACGATTTCATTGAAATCAGCACCGGGCTTGGTTGCAGCGATTGGAATTGGTGAAGCCCCGATTGGACTTCAGGGCACTTTTTCACTCTGGGAGTCAGCGGCTGCGATTCGAGATTTTGCATACAAGGGTGCGGCACATCAAAAGGCGATTGCAGATACATCGGCCTATAACTGGTATTCAGAGGAGCTTTTTGCTCGATTTGCTGTGCGTGAAGTGCGGGGAACTTTGTAGTAACTGTATTAAATAATTGGAATAAGGCAGACTTACACCTATGTCCATTCGCCATTACACACCCCGACGGAGGGCCAGAGGTGGCGCATCTCCCCTGCTGATCAAAGTTATGGCTGTTGCACTTGGCTTAGCAATATTGATGCAGATCGCTTATCCATTGGTAGAGGGCACAGTGCTGCAGGTCATCACAGTTGCATCTGTGTATCTCGCTGCACTTGCCATGTTTCTTCATGGTGTCGCTTCATATGGTGCCCGATACGGTTGGAGCTTGCTGAGTATTACTCTGGTTTTTGGATTTGTGATTGAGCAAATTGGTGTAACAACTAGCTGGCCTTTTGGTGAGTACACATACTCTTCAACCTTGGGAGCGAAGTTATTAAGTGTTCCCTTGGTTGTACCATTTGCCTGGGTAATGATCGCTCATCCATGTTTAGTTGCTGCACGTCGCATCGGTAAATCTTGGGTGTTTTTGTATGGCGCATTATTAATGACAGCGTGGGATCTCTTCCTTGATCCACTTATGGTTACCGCTGGTCGGTGGACATGGGTAGTTACTGGAGCTCATGTTCCATTCCAACCTGAAATCCCATTGTCTAATACCTTTGGTTGGTTGCTATCTACTATGGCGCTGATGACGATCCTGCACTTTGCGACCCCACGGGATCGACGCAAGGTCGGCGGATCACTAATTGCTGCAGATGTTCTACTTTTCTGGACCTGGTTTTCTGGAGTCATTGGAAATCTATTTTTCTTTGGTCGCCCCGGTATCGCACTCTTTTCAGGTGCGATCCTTGGTGTGCTGTTAGTACCGTACTTTTTTAATCGATGGGTCGGAAGACCATAACCCTTCGATGATCGTATTCGCTTTGCTTCCCCTTATATTGCTAACGATCGCTGCCCTTAACTTCCTTCAAATCCGCACACCTAAAGCAAACTCTAATTTGCAGGACTCTGTAGATGTGGTTGTTCCGATGCGCAATGAGGCTGAAAATGTTGAGGGGTTGGTTGCATCCCTGTCAGCTCAAGATGGTCCTTTTCACTTTTACCTACTAGATGACAACTCAGAGGACTCCACCTACGAGCTTCTGCAGCGATTTACCACCGGTGATCCACGTTTTACAATCATTAAAGGTGCTCCTCTTGCAGATGGCTGGCTCGGTAAAACCTGGGCGCTGCAGCAACTTTATGAGGCAAGCAATAAAGAGGTGTTGGTTTCCATTGATGCAGATGTGCGTTTAACAAATGATGCGATTAGTAAGGCGGTAACGCTGATGCATAGTACTCGATTAGATTTTGTCTCGCCTTATCCACGTCAGATTGCAGAAAACTTTGCCGAGAGATTGATCCAACCATTGCTGCAATGGTCCTGGCTTACAACAGTGCCACTGAGATTTGCTGAACGAGCACAGCAAAAATCTATGGCGGTTGCTAATGGGCAGTTCTTTGTTGTACGACGTTCTGCATTAAATTCAATAGGTGGGTATCAATCCGTCAAAGATGCAGTGATCGATGATGTCTTCCTGGCGCGTGAGTTGATTAGCAGCCGATCTTCAGGAACGGTGATCAACGGTTCAGATATTGCAGAGACCCGCATGTATGCATCATGGAGTGAGATAAAAGCTGGGTATGGCAAATCTCTCAACAAAGCCTTTGGATCTCTACTTGGCGCGTTCTTTGTCATCGCATTTCTTATTGCTACAAGTATCGCCCCCTTGATTGTGGGTCTATTTGGTAATCCATACGGATGGCTTGGCTTTGCAGCCATGGTTGGAACTCGAGTACTCAGCGCAATCAAGAGCGGTGGAAGAGTTCTAGATAGTGTGTTGCATCCAATATCAATCCTTGCACTGATTTACCTGATTGTTTACTCATACTTAGTGCGTACAACGGTGATGTGGAAAGGTCGCACAGTATGAAGATCGTGGTAATTGGTGCAGGTATGGGCGGAATGACCGCTGCTGCACGTTTGTCACGTGGAGGTCATGAGGTTGTTCTATACGAAGCATCTGACCAAGTAGGTGGAAAATGCCGAACCGAATGGATCGGCAAGGTTGCATTTGATACCGGACCATCATTGTTGACCTTGCCAGCTGTCTATAAGGATTTCTTTCAGCGCACCGGAAAGCCAATGGGCTTTGTCTGTCCTATTGAGCCTGTGGATCCCTCCTTTGATTATCGATTTGCTGATGGCGGTAACGTAAAGTTTTCTAACTTATCTAGGAATAAAACTTTGGAGTCAATTTCTAGATCCTTTGGCGCAGAAAGTGCCGAGCAATGGGATCGCATTATGAAGCGTGCAGAGCGAATGTGGGATGTAAGTCGTGGACCATTTATTGAATCAGAGTTGAAATCGCCTATCTCGCTGATGAAACGGATTACCTTCCTGCGCGATATGAAGATAATTGCACCATGGAAAACCTTACGAGCTCATGCAGATGAGATAGTTAAGGATCAACGCCTGCGTTACATCATGGATCGCTACGCCACCTACAGTGGATCTGATCCGCGCAAAGCCCCTGCGGTTTTATCAACAATTGCCTTTGTTGAGGAGAGTTTTGGGGCTTGGCATGTAAAGGGCGGATTAGGCCAACTGGCTGCAACTGTCCATCAGCGTGCCTTAGATGTCGGCGTTACCTTCCATTTGAACTCCCCTGTTTCAGCTATCACTACTGAAGGAAAGAGAGCCACCGGTGTAATCCTGGCTAATGGAGCAGTAGTTGAAGCAGATGCCGTTGTTGCTAATGCTGATGCTTCATTGGTCTATAACAAGTTAATTAAGGGACATGAGCACACCTTGAGAAAGGCCCGCAAAAACATCGACAATGCAGATGTTTCAGTTGCGGGCTTCTGTTTGTTACTAGGAATGCGCAAAGATCCAGATCAAACTCTGAACCATCACACTATTTTGTTTCCAGAAAATTACGATGCTGAATTTGATGCAATCTTTACCCATGGCAAACCCGTTGAAAATCCGACAATCTATATTTGCGCTCCGCAAGACCCCGAGATGAGCAGGGATGAAACCCTTGAAGGCTGGTTTGTTTTGGTGAACGCTCCAACACATGGACAGTTTGATTGGAATGATAAAGAGTTTGCTCGTAATTACGCCAACACCATCATTGATCAAATCGAAGCCCGTGGCATCTCGGTGCGAGATCGCTTGGAGTCTTTAACTATTAGAACACCAGCAGATCTTGAAGCGTCAGTTCATGCTCCAGGTGGTGCGATTTACGGAACATCTAGCAACGGAGCTCGCGCCGCCTTTATGCGCGCCAAGAACCGCTCACCTATCAAGGGTTTGTACTTGGTCGGAGGCTCTGCTCATCCCGGTGGTGGATTACCGCTTGTTGGAATAAGTGGAGATTTAGTTACTGAAGCAATTGGCTACGAGAAAAACGCACGACACTAACAAAGCTGTAACACTGAATCACAAAGAAGGCGATTGACAATGCGGTCGCTCCTGGAAGTCCCACCAAATCCAGCACCAAAATAATAAAGATATAACTTGCACGCATTGGACGCTCAGCAGGTGTTACCACACCTAAATCACTGACCCCTAGTGAAACTAACTTGGTACGTGCGTACTCCTGAAAGGCGGCTACACACCAAAGAGCGATTGGGATCCATGCTGGAACACCGATTACATACAGGGTGTAGAACCACAACGCTTCGCTGATTCGATCTACAACTGAATCAAGGGTCGCACCCCATTTACTGTCACGCTGTTGGAATATTGCAACACTTCCATCGATTCCATCACAAAATAGCGAGAAAACTAGGAAGGCAATTGACCACCAGGTTTGGGCTGTTAAGGCGGTTCCGACCGCACCCAGTAAACCTAAATAGGTAAGGGCGTTAGGAGAAATACGAAGCAAGGTGCAGATCAAGCCAAAGCGGTACGAGATGTTGAGCCATGCGCCAACGATGCCCTTTGTTTCAGCGTTGTTATGCAAAGAACTCCATTTTGCTTTGAACTCTTGTTTATTGAGCATCATTTAACTTTCTGTAGATCTCTTGGGTAGCTGTTGAGCTATTCATTGTATAAAAGTGTAAGCCTGAAGCTCCAGCGGCTAGCAACTCTTTGCAGAGTGATGTTGCTATCTCTACTCCAAGGGCACGCACAGCTTGCGGATCATTTTCAATCTGTGCAAAGGCATCTGCGATGTTGCGTGGGATCGGGGTGCCGCCAAGTTCGGCCATGCGGTGCAGTAACTTCACATTAGTAACTGGCAGGATCCCGGGAATGATTGTGAGCTTTGATCCTCGCGCCCTTAGCTTATTAACTAGTTGGGTATAGCGATCTGCTTCAAAGAAAAATTGTGTTGTCGCAAAGGTTGCGCCCAGTTGTTCTTTACGAATCAGTACATCTACATCTTTATCAAAATCTCCGTTAGATGCCGGATGTCCATCTGGAAATGCTGCAACGCCGATGGTGAAGCCACCAAACTCTGCCGCCATTTGTACTAATTCATCGGCGTGATTCAAACCATTTTCTGTTGCGGTCCACGGCGCACTGGGGCCACCAGTTGGATCTCCTCGCAATGCCAAGATGCTTGTGATTCCTGCATCCTTATAGCTTTGCAAAATGGTCAATAACTCTTGGCGAGTTGATCCAACACAGGTTAAATGTGCAACAGTTGAGATTCCGGTGCGTTGTGTGATCTCTCGAGCGATTCGAATCGATCGATCTCGGGTTGAGCCACCTGCACCATAAGTAACTGAGACAAAGTCTGGGGCGATTGCTTTAAGCCCTTCGATGGCAGCCCACAGCCGATCTTCACCCTCTACATCCTTAGGAGGGAAGAACTCGAATGAGTACGAAGTGCGCGATACCACGGAGTGAGGGTACCGTTACCGCGTGAGTTCAGAGCCGAAGGCAACATTAAAGAGCGTGCGCAGCGCCGTTGAGGAAGAGCTAAGTATCTTCCTCAATCGTGAGAGCGCATATCTGAATTCGATCTCATCAGATCTCTCACCCGTATCAGATGCCCTTAGCTCCTTCTTATTAGATAGTGGGAAGCGTCTTCGCCCATTGTTTGCCTATGCAGGCTTTACCGCTGCTGGTGGATCAATAGAAAAGTCAACTACACAAGCAATGGCAGCTCTAGAGTTATTGCAAGCATGTGCTCTCATTCATGATGATTTGATGGATGGATCCGATACTCGCAGAGGAAAGCCATCTATCCATCGACACTTTGAAACAATGCATGTGAAGGATGAGTTAGATGGCTTCGCTCCGCAATATGGTTTATCGGCTGCGGTGTTATTAGGTGATCTTGCCCTTGTTTGGTCTGATCAAATGCTCAACAGCGCTGGATTATCTACAGAGCAGTACGCTCGCATGATCCCTTTGTACAACGAGATGCGGGTTGAGTTAATGGCTGGACAGTTCCTGGATATTCATGAGCAGACACAGAAGGACACCTGCACCGAACGATCGATGAAGATTGCACGATATAAATCAGGAAAGTACACAATTGAACGTCCTCTACATCTTGGCGCAGCAATTAGTGCGCACCCAAGTGGTGAGATTTTTGCTGCACTATCGGCATATGGCCTGCCACTTGGGGAAGCCTTCCAGCTTCGGGATGATCTCTTAGGTGTCTTTGGAGATCCAACTATTACTGGTAAGCCTACAGGTGATGATCTTCGCGAAGGAAAGCGCACTGTTTTGATCGCAATGACACATGAACGTCAATCCCCTGCGCAGGCGCAAACCTGTAAGAAGTACTTTGGTCGCCCAGATCTTGATGGACAGGGAGTTGCAGTACTGCAGGAAATCATTGAAGCAACAGGTGCGCGTGCCGAGCTTGAATCAACAATTGAAAAACTCACAGATGCCGCCCTTTCGGCGGCTCAATCACCGCTATTCACCAAGGATGGAAAGGCTTTGCTCGTCGAGCTAGCTAACATCGCAACTAAAAGGAGTGCTTAAATGCCAGCTCGCGTCAAAGGTCCTACAGATCACGTTGTCATCGTAGGAGCAGGTTATGCCGGCTTAAGCGCTGCACTACGTCTTGCAGGTGCAGGTCGCAAGGTAACTGTCATTGAACGTGAAGCCGTCCCTGGTGGCCGAAGTGGATTGCTGCAAAAGGATGGATACTCATTTGATACAGGGCCTTCGGTTTTAACAATGCCCTCATTGATTCAGGATGCCTTTAGCTGCGTCGGAGAAGATATGAAGGATTGGGTTGAATTAATGCCTGTTTCTCCTTTGTATCGTGCCTTTTATGCAGATGGATCTCAATTAGATGTTCATGCAAACACTGCACAGATGGAAGCTGAGATTGCAGACAAAATCAGCCCCGAAGAAGCCGCTGGTTATGCACGATATGTAGATTTTGTGACCAAGTTATACAAGTATGAGATGAATGATTTTATTGATCGCAATATTGATTCTCCATTTAATCTTTTAACGCCAAACCTTGCCCGTCTTATCGCTTTAGGTGGCTTCCGTCGCTTATCGCCCAAGGTCAATACATTTATGAAGGATCCACGCCTGCAGAAGGTTTACTCATTTCAGGCTATGTATGCCGGTGTTAGCCCACAGCAGGCGCTAGCCATTTATGCGGTCATTGCTTATATGGATTCCGTCAATGGTGTTTTCTTCCCTAAGGGTGGAATGCACGCTGTTCCTCGCGCAATGGCAGCTGCTGCACAAAAGCATGGTGTTGAGTTTAAATACAGCACAACAGTGTCCAAGGTAGATGTGCAAAATGGTCGCGCAAAGGCGGTTATCACAGAGGATGGTCAACGCATCGAATGCGATGCAATTATTCTGAATCCGGATCTACCCGTTGCATGGCGGGATCTATTGGGTAAGACACCTTTAAATGTTAAGCGCCTTAACTACTCCCCTTCCTGTGTAACTATGTTGGTGGGTTCTTCAAAGAAGTATGATTTTGCAGCTCACCACAATATCCACTTTGGTCAATCGTGGGATGGCGTCTTTGATGAGTTAATCAAGCAAAAGAAGTTGATGAGTGATCCAAGTGTTTTGGTAACAATTCCTTCACTCGATGATCCAGCTTTAGCTCCAGCAGGAAAAACCTCTTACTATGTTCTCTTCCCTACCCCAAACCTGACGGCAGATATTGATTGGACCAAGCAAACTAAGCCATACCGAGATCACATGGTCGAAATCCTTGAACAACGCGGATACACAGGTTTTGGAGATGCGATTGAAACTGAGGTTGTAACAACTCCTCTGGATTGGAAAAATCAGGGTATGGAGCAAGGTGCTCCATTTGCTAGTGCACACACCTTCTTCCAAACAGGTCCTTTTAGGCCGCGCAATATGGCAGCGGGCATCGAAAATGTTGTCTTTGCAGGATCTGGAACACAACCAGGTGTTGGTGTCCCGATGGTTTTGATCTCTGGTCGTCTTGCCGCCGAGCGTATTGTGGGTCCGGTTAAGTAAATGGATGAGTTGACCGCTGCAGGGATTACAGATCCCGATCTTCGTGCATCTTACGAAGAGTGCAAGCGGCTCAACGCATTGCATGGAAAGACTTATTACCTAGCAACCTTATTACTGCCAAAAGCAAAACGTCCCTTTGTTCATGCGCTGTATGGTTTTGCGCGCTATGCAGATGAGATTGTTGATGATTTAGCCTCAGAGCTTAGTGTTGAAGAAAAAGCTGAAGTGCTCAGTCAGTGGGGTAACGGAGTTCTTGCAGATCTGAAAATGGGCACAAGCCAAGATCATGTAGGTCGCGCATTGATTGACACCGTCAATCGCTTTGAAATCCCCCACCAACACTTTGAGGCTTTTCTACATTCGATGACGATGGACTTGACTGTTCAAGAGTATGAAAGTTACGAGGACTTACTTGAGTATGTCTATGGATCTGCCGCCGTAATTGGGCTCGAAATGGTTCCAATTCTGGGCCCTCTGCACGAGGATGCTTTTGAAGCGGCGAAAAAACTTGGAATTGCTTTTCAATTAGCTAACTTTATTCGTGATGTAGATGAGGATCTGGATCGTGGTCGTGTTTACCTGCCGCTTAAGGAGCTGGGTCAGTTTGGTGTGACACGTGAAATGCTTGAAGAACGGGTCTTAACCCCTGAAATTATTGCAGGTTTAAAGTTCCAAATTGCACGTGTACGTCAATTACAAGCAGAGGCTGCTCCGGGAATCAAAATGCTAGAGACATCAAGCCGCCCATGCATTGAAGCGGCCAGCACTTTGTACTGTGGTATCGTCGATGAGGTCGAAAGAATTGGATACGACATCTTTAATCACCGCGCAAAGACATCAACCAGCAGAAGGATCCGTGTTGCAGGGGCTGCTTTTGTTAAACGCCAGCTGATTTCACGCTAGAGTAACAACTACGGGAGCCCACAAGGCTGAGAGGGTCTGAGATTCAGACCGACCGATTGACCCATCCGGTAATGCGGATGTGGAAAGGAATTAATTATGTCTACCACTTTGTTTACAGCCTGGGGCTATGAAGTGTCTATTCTCGAATTCACAGCAGCCGTGGCTTCATTTATTGGTGTCTACCTCGGAACAACAGGTAAGAGAGTTACCTGGCCTTGGTGGGTTCTAAGCAGCAGCTTGTATGGTGTTTTTTTCTATCAAGTAGATCTTTTTGCTAGTGCGCTGCTGCAAATTGTCTTTATCGGCGCAGCGATTTATGGTTGGTTTGGTTGGGCTCCAACTGGTGCCGTGCCTGGAACTATTTCCACTAAAAGCAGAGTAAGAATTACGATTGGAACACTAGTAATCGTTGCTGTCCTATCTCCCATACTTGCAAGTATCGGTGCAGCAGCAACATGGACCGATGCCTTCATTCTTATCGGCTCAATTGTTGCGCAATTGCTCATGGTGTACGAGAAGTATGAGACTTGGGTACTTTGGCTCATCGTCAACGTTGTTGCAACGATTCAATACCTTTCACTTGGGTATTGGTTTACCGCGCTTCTTTATGGAGTCTTTGCAGCAGTCGCCATTTTGGGATGGAAGCGCTGGCGTGGTTCTCTTAGCTATTGATGGTCCGGCAGGAGCAGGTAAAACTACCCTTGCAGCCAAGTTAGAGGCTGAATACTCAGCCCACTCAACTGTCCGAACAGTTCATATGGATGATTTGTACAACGGTTGGGAAAACGCACTCAGCAACGCCTTGATGGAGATTTTGGATCGCATTACCTCTGCCCATCTTGCGGGTAGAGCGTGCACCATCAAGATCTTTAACTGGCATTTAATGAAGTTTGATCGTGAAGAGATTATTGCCCCCACCGATTACTTGATTATCGAAGGGGTTGGGGCTGCTCAAGCAATTGTACGAGAGGCTGGAGCAATAACCTATTGGCTAGATATTGATTCTGAAACTGGCTTGCAAAGAGTCTTGGCTCGCGATGGGGCCCATCTTGAAAAAGAAATGCGCCAATGGCAGATCCAACAATCAATTCACTTTGATACCGATCAAACTCGTGAAAACTGCGAGTTTAAACTCACTTCATAAGGTTTTTGGGCGCGCCCTTATGCCCACTGCTTGGCGGGCTCCATAAAATTTGCTCATGTCTGATCTGACCGGAGAGCTCATTGATGGGCGCTACCAATTACTGCGTCAGGTCGCTAACGGTGGAATGGCTTCTATCTATGAAGCGATTGATACACGACTTGATAGGAAAGTTGCGGTCAAAATCATGCACCCGCATCTTGCTCAAGATGAGGCCTTTGTTTCTCGCTTTATAAAGGAGGCTAAGGCTGCTGCTGCACTATCCCACCCCAATATTGTCGCAGTGCAGGATCAAGGCTGGAATCAAAGTGGAGTTCCCGCAATTTTTTTGGTGATGGAGCTTATTGAAGGCCACACTCTTCGTGAGTATCTCAATGAACGTGGTCGCTTTGAGACTAAGGATGCAATTAACTATCTGACACCTATCCTGAGCGCTTTAGCTGCCGCTCACCTTTTGGGAATCGTGCATCGTGACATTAAGCCGGAAAATATCTTGATTTCAAAGGATGGCCGCATCAAGATCGCAGATTTTGGTCTGGCCCGTGGCGAGATTATTGGTTCAACTATGACCGCTGAATCTAGTGTCATCCTTGGAAGCGTTTCATATCTCTCGCCTGAGCAAGTTCAGCGTGGGGTTGCTGATTCTCGCAGCGATGTCTATGCAACCGGCATCGTCGCTTATGAGATGCTGATTGGCGATAAACCATTCTCGGCGGAGACACCAATTCAAATTGCATATATGCATGTCAATGAGGAGATTCCACGGTTGCGCAGCAAGCGTCGAGATATTCCACAATCACTTGATGATCTGATCGCATCTGCTACCGCGAAAAATCCAGATGATCGCCCTCGTACCGCTGGAGATTTTTTGGCGAGATTGCAGCAGATTCAGATCGATTTAGATCCGCGGAAGAATCAAATGGATTTGGGGTTAGATCTTCCCGTCGAACCAATTAGAGAAAAGCCTCGTAAAAAGGTTAAAGAGGTTGTGCCTGTTGAGCAAACTCCTGCCGTTGTAGAGACAACAAAGGAGATTCGCCGCAAAGAGGAGAAGAAAAAGCGTGCAAGTAATCGTGTTCGACGCAATCGCAAGGTTGCATTGGTTCTGGCGGTAGCACTTGGTGTTGGTGGCTGGTGGAGCTTAGTTGGGCCAGGATCTCGAGTAGTTGTTCCATCCACTATTGGTGGAAGTTATGAGGAGGCGGTAAACATCATCGCGCCCCTAGGGTTGACTACAGTTGTTGAGAATCGATTTGATGAAGAGATCGCTAAGGGCAGGATCATCGAAAGTATTCCTGCAGGTGGCGACAGGGTTGATGCGGCCGGATCTGTAAAGTTAATTATTTCTAAGGGACCAGAACGTTTTTCAGTTCCTATGACTACAGGTTTGACCCCTGAAGCAGCTCAAACGGTTTTGAAGAAGTCACCGCTTTTGGTAGGTCAGATTCGAGAGGTTTTCAGCACAGAGATACCAAAGGGGTTTGTGATCTCTTCATCCCCAGTTTCAGGCACATCTGTTAAACGTGACACCACAATTAACCTGGTGGTCTCTAAGGGGGTACAGCAGATTGCTCTTGTTTCATACCTTGGAAAGAGTGGCGAGCAGGCATTAAATGAATTGACCGAAACTGGATTTTCCGTTGAAGTCGGATACGCCTTTAATGACAATGTGCCAGAGCTAGCTGTTATCTCACAAACTCCTGCTGGTGGAGTAAGTATTAACAAAGGCGCGAGGGTGGTCATTCAGATTTCAAAGGGGCCTCGATATACATTTATACCAAAGACGGTAATTACGATGGAGGCAAGTGCTGCAAAGGCGATGCTTGAATCCTTAGGTTTGAAGGTCAAGGTTGTTGTGATCGGAAATAATAAGAAAAAAACTGTGAAGAGAGTTTCACCAGTGGTCAACACAAAGGTTAAACGTGGCAGCACGGTGACGATTACCGTAGGGTAAGGCAATGCCTACACCATTTAAAAAGCCCCGTATCGGTGCCCATACCCCGACTACTGGTGGAATGGCCAAGAGATCAATTGCTTATGCTCAAGAGATCGGCGCTGAGGCGATTCAGGTTTTTGCTTCAAGTCCTCGGACATGGGCGATGCCAGAGTCAAAACCTGAACTAGATGATGCCTTTAAAATCAAAACTGCAGAGCTTGATATCGAAACTTATGTTCACGCTCCATTCTTAATTAACTTGGGATCTCCAACAGAGGCCACATATCTGAACTCTCTCGCGTCAACTCAGTATTCATTAAAGCGGGGGGCGGAGATCGGTGCACTGGGAGTTGTTATTCATACAGGCTCTGCTGTGGATGTTAGCCATGTTGAAAAGGCGTGGAAGCAGATTCATGAAGGCATGATGCCGATCCTTAATGCGTTGGGTGATGATGCACCGTACCTTTTGCTAGA
>LIAM01000007.1 GCA_001438925.1 Actinobacteria bacterium BACL15 MAG-120619-bin91
GAAGATGCTGAAACGGTTTTGACAGGTAGTAGAGCCGCTGCCAAGGGTGGATTTACAGCACTATCTGCCATGGCGAACACATCTCCAGTTGCAGATACCGCTGGTGTCGTAGAACAGGTGTACCGACTTGGCCAGGAAGCTGGACTGCTGGATGTTTTTCCTATTGGTGCGGTGACTCAAGGCCTCAAAGGTGAAACACTTTCTGAGATTGGCGCAATGGCTGATTCAGTTGCACGTGTACGAGTTTTTAGTGATGACGGAAATTGTGTTTCTGACCCGCTTGTCATGCGAAGAGCCCTTGAGTACATAAAAAAGTTCGGGGGAGTCATCGCACAACATGCGCAGGATCCTCGAATGACAGTTGGATCTCAGATGAATGAGGGCGAGATCTCTGCACGCTTAGGATTAAAGGGATGGCCTGCCGTTGCAGAGGAAGCGATTATTGCTCGAGATGTTTTACTCGCAGATCATGTGCAATCGCGACTTCATATCTGTCATCTAACTACCGCTGGTGGCGTAGAAATTATTCGTTGGGCAAAGGCTCGAGGTATTAATGTGACTGCAGAGGTAACTCCGCATCACCTTCTATTGACCGATGATTTAGCATCTTCTTACGACCCAATCTTCAAGGTTAATCCTCCATTGCGAACTGAAGCGGATGTGCATGCCCTACGTGAAGCGTTGGCCGATGGAACCATCGATATCGTGGCAACTGATCACGCACCACATCCGCTAGAAGCTAAAGAGTGCGAATGGCAAGAGGCTGCATTTGGAATGTTAGGACTTGAAACAGCGCTCTCAATTGTTCAGATGACGATGGTTAATTCAGGATTAATGAGCTGGCAGCAGGTTGCAGAGCGTATGTCCCATAGGCCTGCATCTATTGGTGGATATGAGCTTCAGGGGCAAAGGATTGAAAAGGGAAGTTTTGCAAACTTAGTTGTGATCAATCCAACGAAATTATGGAGAGTAGACCGCGATTTAGTTCTATCAAACTCATCTAATACTCCATACCATGGCCACGAACTACCTGGAGTAGTTGAGCACACGATATTCAAAGGCAAGCAAACATTAATAAATGGCCAAATCTCGCAGAATGAAGGTAAGTAATGGTACCTGCTTATCTCGTTCTAGATGATGGAAGAATCTTTGAAGGCTCTTCATGGGCTGCCACAGGAAAAACATTTGGTGAAGCTGTGTTCCAAACTGGAATGACTGGGTATCAAGAGACACTTACCGATCCTTCGTATCACAAACAAGTAGTCGTTATGACCGCTCCACACATTGGAAATACTGGCGTAAATGATTTTGATAATGAATCCGCAAAAATATGGGTAGCTGGCTTTGTCGTACGCAACCCTTCATCCCTGACATCGAACTGGCGCGCACAAAATGATCTTGAGGCTGAGTTAATTTCGCAGGGTGTTGTTGGAATCCAGGGTGTAGATACTCGTGCAATCACCAGACATCTTCGTGATCGTGGTGCAATGCGCGTGGGAATTTTCTCCGGCCTTGAGCTAACTCGTGAAGAAATGGTTGTTGAAGTTCGAAAAGCAGAAGCGATGTCTGGTGCATTTTTAGTTAAAGATGTATCGACACCTGCTACCTATGTTGTTCCAGCAATAGGTCAGAAGAAGTTCAATATCGCAGCGCTAGATTTGGGCATCAAAGCTGCAACCCCTCGATCTCTTGCTGAGCGCGGGGTAGAAGTTCATGTGATGCCATACAACTCGACCGTTGAACAAATCATGTCTATTCATCCCGACGGCGTTTTCCTCTCAAATGGTCCTGGCGATCCATCGACGATGACAGATGTCATTGAAGTTGTACGAGACCTGCTTTTGGCAGAGGTTCCAATTTTTGGCATCTGTTTTGGGCATCAGATTCTGGGGCGGGCATTAGGGTTTGAAACCTACAAGCTGCAATTTGGTCATCGCGGTATCAATCAACCGGTGATGGATAAGAACACAGGCAAGGTTGAAATCACAGCTCACAATCATGGCTTTGCGGTGAAAGCTCCGACCGATACAGAGTTTTCAACGGTTTATGGACGTGGTGAAGTAACTCATACCTGTCTTAATGATGGCGTTGTAGAAGGCTTAGCGCTGTTGGATAAACCTGCTTTTTCTGTTCAGTACCACCCAGAAGCTGCCGCAGGACCACATGATGCTGCCTATCTCTTTGATCGCTTCGTAGATTTGATGTCAAAGAAGGTAGGTGCGTAATGCCTTTAGATACATCGATTAAGAGTGTTTTAGTTATTGGCAGCGGACCGATCGTAATTGGCCAGGCTTGCGAGTTTGATTATTCAGGAACTCAAGCATGCCGCGTGTTACGAGCTGAAGGCATCCGAGTTATTTTAGTTAACTCAAACCCTGCAACCATCATGACCGATCCCGAGTTTGCTGATGCAACCTACATCGAACCTATTACTCCCGAAATTATTGAACGGATCATCGCCCACGAAAAACCAGATGCGGTATTAGCAACACTCGGTGGTCAAACGGCGCTTAATGCAGCAATCGGGTTGTACCAAAGAGGCACTCTGGCACAGTATGGCGTTCGGCTTATCGGAGCAGATGTTGATGCTATAAATCGCGGCGAAAACCGCGAACTCTTTCGTGCAATCGTTGAGAAGGTTGGCGGAGAGTCAGCAAAGTCTCGTATTTGTCACACAATGGAAGAGATTCTTGAAGCTGTCATTGAGTTGAATTATCCAGTAGTGGTTCGTCCATCTTTCACTATGGGTGGCCTAGGTTCTGGAATCGCCTTTGATGAAGCTGAACTGCGACAGATTGCAGGAGCCGGATTGCGCCACAGTCCAACCTCAGAGGTTCTCCTAGAAGAATCGATTATTGGATGGAAAGAGTATGAACTCGAGGTCATGCGCGATAACAAGGACAATGTTGTGATCGTGTGTTCGATTGAAAACCTAGACCCAATGGGTGTGCACACAGGTGATTCAATAACCGTTGCACCAGCGATGACACTGACTGATGTTGAGTATCAAAAGCTTCGCGATCTATCGATGGACATAATTCGCGAAGTTGGCGTGGATACAGGTGGTTGCAACATTCAATTCGCGGTAAATCCAAATAATGGCCGAATTATCGTGATTGAAATGAACCCTAGAGTTTCACGCTCCAGTGCTCTGGCCTCAAAAGCCACAGGATTTCCGATCGCAAAAATCGCTACCAAGCTGGCTATTGGTTACACCTTAGATGAGATCCAAAATGACATTACGCAGGTGACGCCAGCCTCTTTTGAACCAACCCTAGATTATGTTGTTGTGAAGCTTCCTCGTTTTGCCTTTGAGAAGTTTGCAGACGCAGATCCTCGTTTAACAACAACGATGAAGAGTGTGGGCGAGGCGATGGCCATCGGTCGCTCCTTCTCGGAAGCGCTCATGAAGGCTTTACGATCTTTGGAGCGCAAGGAAGCGATCTTTTCTTGGCCGGCTGTATCTGAAACAGAGCGCGATGCAATGCTGCAAAGTATGCGCATCCCAACTGAGTATCGATTGCAGCAGGTTCAAAAGGCTATGTGGGCAGGAGCTACGATCGATGAGGTCTTTAAGGCAACCAAGATAGATCCTTGGTATTTACGCCAGATCGAGCTGATCAATCAACAGGCGGCGGTCATCGCTTTACCTGGTGAGTTAACTATCGAACTACTTCGTACCGCAAAAGGTCAGGGATTTTCAGATAGTCAGATTGCTAATTTGCGTGGTGTCTCTGAGGACGAAATCCGCAAAACCCGCCATCACCTAGGAGTTCGTCCTGTTTATAAAACAGTTGATACATGTGCAGCCGAGTTTGAGGCGTTTACTCCTTATCATTATTCAAGTTATGAAGAGGAGACCGAGGTACGACCTCGTACAACACCTGCGGTCATCATCCTCGGTAGCGGTCCTAATCGCATCGGTCAGGGAATAGAGTTTGATTATTCATGTGTGCACGCCTCCTTCACGCTGCGCGAGGCCGGTTATGAAACAATTATGATCAACTGCAACCCTGAAACTGTTTCTACCGATTACGACACAAGTAACCGTCTCTATTTTGAACCATTGACCCTAGAAGATGTACTCGAAGTTGTTCACGCCGAAATACAGGCCGGTCCGGTGTTGGGAGTGATTACACAGCTGGGTGGCCAGACACCGTTGGGATTGGCCGCTGGATTAAAGGCTAATGGAGTAAATATCTTGGGTACATCTCCGGAAGCTATTAACCTAGCCGAAGAACGAGGAGCCTTTGGAAACATCCTTGCAGAACAGGGCTTGAGAGCGCCTGAATTTGGAATGGCCTCTTCGCAGTTAGAGGCGACAAATATCGCCCACGAGATTGGATACCCAGTTTTAGTCAGACCATCATTTGTGTTGGGTGGTCGAGGTATGGAGATCGTCTATGACGATGCCGCTCTCGGAGGTTTTATCACTCGCGCCACCGATATAACTCCAGATCATCCCGTTCTAGTAGATCGCTTCCTTGATAACGCAATTGAGATCGATGTAGATGCCCTGTTTGATGGGGAGGAGCTCTTTCTCGGTGGCGTCATGGAGCATATTGAAGAGGCAGGAATTCATAGCGGTGACAGTGCCTGTGTTCTGCCATCAATGACAGTTACAGATGAGCAGAGAGAAGAGATTCGCTCTGCCACGGAGAAGATTGCGCGCGGAGTTGATGTTCGCGGATTAATAAATATTCAATTCGCAATCGCAGATAATGTTTTGTATGTTTTAGAAGCAAATCCGCGAGCATCTCGCACAGTGCCCTTTGTTAGTAAAGCCAGCGGGGTTGCTCTTGCAAAGGCGGCGGCTCGGATCTCAGTTGGTATCACAATAAAACAATTGAGAGTTGATGGGATTCTCCCGAAATCAGGCGATGGTGTTGCTCGCGGTGTTTCAGTCAAGGAGGCGGTACTGCCATGGAACCGCTTCCGCCGCACCGATGGTAGGGGAGTCGATGCGGTTCTTGGACCTGAGATGCGTTCTACTGGAGAGGTTATGGGGATTTCTCCAACCTTTGGAGAAAGTTATGCAAAGAGTCAGATCGCTGCCTTTGGTCCACTTCCCAAATCTGGCACTGTCTTTATCTCCTTAGCTGATAAGGACAAAGCAACTGGAATAGAACCGGCTTTAGGATTTTCAGAGTTAGGGTTTCATATTCTTGCAACTGATGGAACCGCCGCATTTTTGCGCACAAAGGGTATTGCGTGCACAACGGTACGCAAACACTCTGAAGGCACAGGACAGATGGGTGAAAAAACTATTGTCGAGATGATCAATTCTGGTGAGATCGACCTAGTAATTAACACCCCTGTAGGTCGCGGAACACGTGCCGATGGCTGGGCAATTCGTACCGCCGCTGTTCAAAGATCCATCCC
Source organism: Actinobacteria bacterium BACL15 MAG-120619-bin91 (assembly GCA_001438925.1). Lineage (GTDB taxonomy): Bacteria > Actinomycetota > Actinomycetes > Nanopelagicales > Nanopelagicaceae > Planktophila. Next base: position 5,383 of record LIAM01000007.1, read on the forward strand.
GTGCATAACAACCACAGCAGGATTTAGCGCCGCGGTAGATGCGATTGGCTTCTTGCAAGCTAGCCCACTTAGTATCAAGTCTCTACAGGAATGGCTTGCATAGATGACACAGCTCAATAAACACGCCAAGCAACTGCTTGCACCAATTGTGAGTAATAAGCGGGTCGGTCAATACCACCAGATCATCATCAACATCGGTGAGATTGCTACTAACTGCAAACCTGGAAACTTTGTTGCTATCAGTGTGGGTGGAGGTTCTTCATCCATGGTCCTTCGTCGCGCTTTTGCAATTTCTCGTGTGTCTACAAGCACGACAGTTGGTGGGACGATGGAGTTGATCGTTGCACCTCATGGTCAGGGGAGTAAGTGGTTATGCGCCCAAGATGAAGGTGTAGTTCTAGATCTTGTCGCTCCGCTTGGAACAGCCTTTGGAATTCCTACAGAGCCGGTACCTGTTCTCTTAGTAGGCGGAGGGTATGGATCGGCACCATTGTTTGGATTGGCTGAGTTGTTGAACTCTCGGGGCTGCCGAGTTGATATGTTGTTAGGTGCAAGTACTGGATCAAAGATTTATGCACCGATGGAGGGCAAGCGAGCGGTGAACTCCATGCGGATATATACCGAAGATGGATCTATGGGAGTTGCAGGTCGAGTAACAGATCCCATTGCAGAGATCATTAAGGATTTGAATGTCGCGGTTATTTACTCGTGTGGTCCTATGCCAATGCTTGCAGCAATTACCAAGATCACAAATGAGTTTGATGTGATTCACCAATGCGCCGTTGAAGAGTCGATGGCATGTGGCGTAGGAATCTGTATGACCTGTGTCCTTCCAGTTGAGAATGAGGATGGAACCATCTCAAATCTTCGTTCATGTATTGATGGACCCGTAATGGATGGAGCAAAGGTTCAGTGGAGCAAGGTAGGTCAACAGATATGACCGCTCTAGATTTTTCAACAACTATCGGAAATGCATGGTTTCCTGCTCCCACATTTACTGCAAGTGGCTGTGCAAGTTCTGGAAGAGAGTTAGCTCAGTTTTTCCCATTGCGTGAAATGGGCGGAGTAGTTACCAAGTCTGTTATGTCAAAGATGCGACCTGGTCGACCGACCCCTCGAATGGCTGAAACGCCTAGTGGGATGCTTAACAGCATCGGCCTGCAAGGTCCTGGAATAGATGCCTTTTTAGCAAAGGATGTTCCATATCTTGTTGAACAAAAGGCGCGTGTAATTGTCTCCATAGCTGGTGAAACGGTAGAGGAGTACTCAACATTAGCCAGAAAACTTAGATCTGTTTCTGGAATCAGTGCGATAGAGGTCAATATCTCCTGTCCCAATGTTGAAAATCGTGGCCTGGTATTTGCATGTGATCCCGAAGCATCACGTCGAGTTATAGATGGTGTTCGCCGGACTATTGGCGGAGAGCTGCCCATAATCGCCAAGCTCTCACCTGATGTAACAGATCTTGTCTCTATCGCAAAGGGCGTAGTCGATGCAGGGGCAGATGGTTTAGCGCTAATCAACACCGTCTTAGGAATGGTTATCAACGTAGACACGATGCGTCCGCATCTAGGTGGTAAGACTGGTGGGCTTTCTGGTCCTGCTATCCGTCCTATTGCGGTGCGCGCTGTTTATCAGGTTCATGCAGCGCTTCCGCAGATACCAATATTGGGAATGGGCGGAGTCGCATCTGGAAAGGATGCACTCGAAATGATTCTAGCTGGAGCAAGTGGTGTTTCTATCGGAACTGCGAGCTTTGGTAATCCAACTGCGATAATGGCGATACAAGATGAGTTGAAACAACTTTTAATTGATCGAGGATTTACATCACTAAAGCAGGCTGTTGGGTTCGCACATCGTTCCATTGAGGCGGAGTAAATGAGTAAAGCACCTATCGTTTTGGCGGTGGATACTCCAGAGCTAACGACAGCGATCCAATGGGTTAAGGCTACTCAGGATCACGTATCGATTTTTAAGCTAGGGCTTGAGTTTTATCTCAACTTTGGTAGCGATGGTGTGCAAGCTATAAAGTCGGTTACAGATTCAGAGATATTCCTAGATTTAAAACTTCATGACATTCCGCACACAGTAAGTGGAGCGGCGCTAGCCGTTGCTCATTTATCTCCCAAGTTTCTAACGGTTCACGCCTCGGGAGGTAGAGCGATGGTCAAAGCGGCGGTCGATGCGATGCCTAAGACGCACATCACTGGAGTGACAATTTTAACCTCATTAGATGAATCTGATGTTGTTGAGGTTGGTTTTGGAGCTAACGCATTGAATTCAGCGGTTTCATTGGCAAAGGTTGCAACCGCTGCAGGTGCAGGCGCCATTGTGTGTTCACCTTTGGAAATATCTGCGGTACGAGAAGCGGTCGGTGATTCAATTGTGATCATTACCCCAGGTGTCCGTCCCCGCGAGATGGCGGGTAGCGATGATCAGCAGCGAACTATGTCCCCCGAAGATGCAATAGCGGCCGGTGCCAATTATGTGGTGATAGGTCGTCCCATTACGCAGAGCTGGCGCGATGGTGCTCAAGCCATGAAGGAGAGAGCCCAGGAAATTGGCTCACTCTTAATTTAATCTCCACTAGATTTACCTCATGGGAACGCCTCCGCAGTTAACCGCTCAGCAACGGCAAGCGGCTTTAGCTAAAGCGAGCGCATCACGTAAACGGCGCGCAGAGGTCAAGGCGCAGATCAAGTCGGGAGAACACAACATCGACTCTGTTTTAACCTTAGCCGGTACCGATGAAGCTGTTGGAAAGATGAGAGTGAAGGAGCTGCTCGAATCCTTTACTGGTGTCGGAAAGATTAGAGCTAACACGATGATGGAGCGACTTAATATCTCTCCAACGCGACGGATTCAGGGATTGGGACGGCATCAGATAAGGGAGCTTCGTGAAGAGTTTTTGAGGCCCGAGCATTTGAGTAATCCAGGGCGGTTGATAGTTTTATCAGGACCTGGAGGAGTAGGTAAAAGCACGATTGCAAAGCAACTGCGTCAGGCTGGAGATTTTTGGGTCAGTGTAAGTTTTACTACAAGAAAACCACGGGTCAATGAGATTGATGGACATGATTACTTTTTTGTCACCGAATCGGTTTTTGCAAGGATGATTTCAAATAATGAGTTTTTGGAGTGGGCGGAGTTTGCAGGAAATCGATATGGAACTCCGCAGGCCCAGGTGGAACAGGCGTTACGAGAAGGAAAAAATGTCTTGCTAGAGATTGAGATCGCTGGGGCAAAACAGGTGAAGGCGCATCTGCCACAATCAATCTTGGTATTTCTAGAGCCACCATCGTGGGAAGAGTTGGTTTCACGGCTTGTGGGAAGAGGAACCGATGGGGCCGAGCGTCGGGCGGAGAGGTTGGAGTTAGCCCAAGAAGAGCTGGCAGCGGCGGCCTTCTTTGATGTGATCCTCGTCAATGACCAGGTCGAGAGCGTTGTCCAGAGACTGGTAGAGTTAGCCCAGAATTAAGAAAGTGTTAAACAAGACGAGATTGATCACAGAAGCGGGGACACCATGGATGGCATTACAAATCCACCAATTGATGAACTTTTAGAGAAGAGTGGTTCTAAGTACAGCCTCGTTCTCTACGCAGCAAAGCGAGCTCGTCAGATCAACGCTTACTACTCACAACTAGGTGAGGGTCTCCTTGAGTATGTAGGACCTCTAGTTGAGACACATGTGCATGAGAAGCCTCTTTCAATCGCCCTTCGAGAGATTAATGAAGGCCTTTTGACAATCGAAAATCTCGAGCCAACCGCGTAATTTTTTAATGAGACTCCAGGGCCGTGAGGTAATTCTCGGAGTTGGTGGTGGAATCGCCGCCTACAAATCTTGCGAGTTGTTACGTCGTCTTCAGGATCGTGGTTATGTAATTACAGTAGTTCCTACCCCATCATCCTTAAACTTTGTTGGTGCGGCTACATGGGAGGCGCTCTCTGGTCGGCCCGTTACAACACAGGTGTGGGAGAGTGTTCATACAGTTCCACATATCGCATTGGCTGAGCGTGCGAATTTTTTTCTCATAGCACCGGCAACAGCTGATCTCATCGCGCGCTTAGCAATGGGGCGGGCAGATGATTTGTTAACAAATCTTGTTCTTGCCTCTGATGTCCCCAAGATGATTGTTCCCGCGATGCACCCATCGATGTGGCTTGATCCTGCAACGGTTGCAAATGTAGCAACCTTGAAAAACCGTGGATTCATAGTCATGGAGCCTGAAGTTGGAAGATTAACTGGCGATGATATTGGCCCTGGAAGATTCCCCGAAACAACTGCAATTATCTCCACCTTTGATGGGATGACGGGTCACAAGCAGGATCTTGCAGGAAAAAAGGTTTTGATCACAGCGGGGGGCACACGTGAGGCTATTGATCCTGTTCGCTTCATAGGTAATAGATCTTCAGGTAAGCAAGGTATCGCCCTTGCACAGGCGGCACGGGATCGTGGTGCGCAGGTTGGGCTCATTGCCGCCAATTGCGATGTATCTCATCTCAAAGGAGTTGAACTCTTCCCAGTTGAAACAACGGCGCAGATGCAGGCAGCGCTTCAGAAACAATTCGACAGCTGCGATATTTTGATAATGGCCGCAGCGGTTGCCGATGCACGTCCTTCTGAAGTCGCTTCAGATAAAATCAAGAAGGTCGCGCTTTCGAGCATAGATTTAGAGGAGAACCCAGATTTACTGGCCGAGATCTCTGCGCGAAAGAGCAAACAGATCTTGATTGGTTTCGCCGCCGAAACCAAGGACCACCTGCAAGAGGCTCGCAGAAAGCTTGAGGCAAAAGGGTTAGATGTGATCTATGTAAATGATGTTTCTGGCGGGGCAATCTTTGGCCAGGACACAACTATGGGTACCATTCTCATACGCAATGAAGCGGATATAGCGGTCAAGGAAGTCTCCAAAGACGCTCTCAGTAATACTCTTCTTGATCAAGCCATCCGGCAGTTAGGTTAAAAACTATGTCAAAGCGTCTTTTCACCTCCGAATCTGTTACTGAGGGACATCCAGACAAGATTGCAGATGCGATCTCAGATGCGGTTTTGGATTCATTGTTAGCTCAGGATGCAAAGAGCCGAGTGGCTGTGGAAACCCTTATAACAACCGGCCAGGTGCATGTTGCAGGTGAGGTAACAACTAATGGATATGCAGATGTCATGGGAATCGTTCGTGACACCGTTCTTAATATTGGCTATGACTCATCTGATAAAGGTTTTGATGGAAACAGTTGCGGCGTATCAATCTCGATCGGACAACAGTCACAAGATATCGCTCAGGGCGTAGATGATGCGTATGAGCACCGAGTTACCTCCGCTGTTGATCCGCTGGATCTACAAGGGGCTGGTGATCAAGGTTTGATGTTTGGGTATGCATGCGATGATACTAAGGAGTTAATGCCGCTACCTATTTGGTTAGCACATGCACTTGCGCAGCAATTGACCAAGGTTCGTAAATCCGGAGAGCTGGCATACCTTCGTCCAGATGGAAAAACACAGGTAACGATTGAGTATGACGGTGATCGCGCCATTGCATTAGATACCGTTGTGATCTCTAGTCAGCATTCAGAGGATGTCGATGTTGTAAAGAAGTTAACCCCTGAAATTACCGAGTACGTCATTAATCCGATCATCTCCAAGATTGATCTACCTAGAAATGATCTACGTACTTTGATTAATCCGACAGGGCGGTTTGTTATTGGCGGCCCTATGGGTGATGCAGGTTTGACGGGGCGCAAAATTATTGTGGACACTTATGGTGGTATGGCCCGACACGGTGGAGGAGCTTTCAGTGGCAAGGATCCATCAAAGGTAGATCGCTCCGCTGCGTATGCGATGCGTTGGGTAGCAAAGAATGTTGTAGCCGCTGGATTAGCCAGACGATGTGAGGTGCAGGTTGCGTATGCAATAGGTAAGGCGCAACCGGTTGGAGTTTTTGTGGAAACCTTTGGTACTGAAAGTATTCCAGTTGCAAAGATTCAAGAAGCGGTTCTTTCTACCTTTGATCTTCGCCCAGCGGCAATTATTAGAGATCTAGAGCTTTTGCGCCCTATTTACTCATTGACCAGTGCATACGGACACTTCGGTCGTGAGCTTCCAGAGTTTGCATGGGAACGAACCGATCGAGTATCAGCGCTACAAAACGCAGTTAAGTAATCGGTGGCAGCACCTCGTCTATTCCGATTAAAGGCTGAAGTCGCTCCGGCTCCTTCTGGCCCGATAGCGCAATCACGTCCGGTTGCAAAGGTTCGAGTAGATACAGGTGTTTTTCACTTAGATCAATTGTATGAGTACACAGTTCCGGAGAAACTTAGTGATGCTGCAATTGTCGGCGTACGTGTGCAACTGCCATTTGCTGGCCGCGAAACAGAGGGAATCATCACCTCGCGCGTTGCCCACCCTGATCGAGCGGGTGGGTTAAAACCAATCACCAAAGTACTTTCACCCCACGCGGTTGCAACGGGATCAACTTTAAAGCTCTTTGAAAGGGCGGCGCAGTTTTACTGCTGTAATCCCTGGGATCTGATTCGGTCAGCAATTCCACCCAGAGTGGCAAGCGTTGATAAATCCTTTCCCATCGTAGTTGCGCCACCTGCGAGCAATGGAGCTGCAGCAACACCTATCTTTCACAGTTTTGCGCCTTATAAACCAGCGCATCTGCAAATGGTTGAGTTGGTGCGGGCAGCGAATAAGAATGGCTCGGTACTGATCATCGCCCCTGATGAAAATGATGTGGAGCAATTAGTCGCAGCTCTGTCAGCGGCTTTTGAGAAGGTCTTGACCTTAACTAGCTCGCTGAACCGTGAGATCAGGTATCAAAATTATCTGCAAGCTCAACGACCGTCCTCATCGATAGTTGTTGGTACACGTAGCGCGGTATTTGCTCCAGTAGGCAACCTTAAGACGCTAATAATCTATAAAGAGTCTTCGATCGATCATTATGAGATTCGCTCACCTGGATGGAACACATCGACGATTGCCCAAATGCGTTCTGAAAATGAGGGTATATCTCTGATTTATACAGGATTTTCACCATCTCTTAATGTTGCATATCAAGTTGATCAAAAGAAAATTAAGTACATTAGTCGACGGGTTCATGTAGATGTACAGGCCTACTATCCTTCTGAGGGAGCGTTATTGCCAGGTCGTATTTTCTCGGAGATCAAGAAGGCGTTAAATCATGGCGCGGTTCTGTTTTTGGCCCCACGAAAAGGGTATGGAAACGCTCTTCTGTGTTCTCATTGTAGAAATGTTGCTTACTGCGATTGTGGCGGTCGATTAAGTGTCGCCTCAAAGTTGGAGGCTCCGACATGTGTGCATTGTGGTGTTTCGCATTCACCATGGAAATGTCGTTTTTGCGGAAGAGACAAACAATATCTGGCAGGACGTGGAATCGATCGCGCCGCTGAGGAGATTTCCAGAGCATTTCCTGGATATCCAGTTGTAATCTCAGCTGGAGATGTCATTAAGAGTTCAGTCGAAGCCAAACCATCCTTGGTTCTTTCAACACCGGGGGCTCAACCAATTATTCCAGGTGGTTATCAAGCGGTCGTTATTTTGGATGCGATGCGTTTTTTCTCTCACACAGATATCAACGGTCAGGAGCGAGCACGCGAGTTGATCTTTGAGACCGCCTCACTTATTCAAGAAAAAGGTCGTGTGCTGCTTGTACTTGATGAGGTTCATCCAATAGTTGCTTCGGTTGCTCGATGGAATGTGGCACCTTTGCTCAAAAGAGAGTTAGGTGAACGAGAGGAGCTTGCGCTACCTCCGAAGGTGGCCTCAGCGGTATTGGTGATGGAGGCGTTAACAGCGCCACAGATTGCATCTGGATTAAATAAGGCCTTAGCTGAAGGTCGGATTCCTTCAAGTACACGTATCTATGGACCAACTATTTTGCCCAAATCCCAAGCAAAGATTGTCATACATGTTTCTCATGAACAGTGGCCGGAACTTGGAAAGGTGCTGCATGAACTACAGAGGAAACGAAGCATCTCGAAAAAGGATTTACTGACGCTAAGAATTGATCCTTATTCATTGTGAGTCATTGATAGACTCTGCACATGTCGATTCAGGAAATTCGCTTCTTTGGCGATCCAGTACTCACAACTCCTGCATCCCCGGTTGTAGATTTTGATAAAGAGTTACGTGTTCTTGTGAAGGATCTGACCGAAACGATGCTGGATGCGCCTGGGGCTGGATTAGCAGCACCCCAGATTGGCGTTTCTTTGCGAGTATTTGTGTGGGATGTTGATGAGGCTCTGGGTCATTTAATCAATCCTGTTTTAGATCTGAGCGATGAGTTGCAAGATGGCGAGGAAGGATGTCTCTCCTTTCCAGAGCTGAGGTATGAAACTCCAAGAGCTATGAGAGCTGTGGCCAAAGGCTTTAATATGTATGGAGAGCCAATCACCGTTGAAGGAACTGAGTTTTTAGCTCGTGCACTTCAGCATGAGACTGATCATCTCAATGGCATTCTTTTCATAGATAAGTTGTCAGCTGACAATCGAAAGTTGGCGATGAAGGAGATTCGTGAATCTGAGTGGTTCAATCTTGCCGCCGAAAAGGGACAGAACATCCAAGTTAAAGACTCACCGCATACGATCTTCGGACGGAATACATAATGCGTATTGGAGTAGCCGCTACTCCGGAAGTTGCGATACCAACCCTCGAGTGGTTACTTTCCAGCAAACACACAATAGAACTGGTTATCACCCAACCCGATAAACCAGCTGGAAGAGGTCGCGTACTTACACAAACTGCGGTGGCCGATTGGGCGCAGCAGAACAAAATCGCAGTAGTCAAGCCGTCGGTATCCAGTGAACTTATTGGTGTGATCAATGATCTAGATTGTGTGATCACTATCGGTTACGGAGTTCTTTTGCCGCAGACCATTCTGGATCTTCCACAATACGGATTTTTAAACCTACATTTCTCGTTGTTACCTCAGTACCGGGGGGCGGCTCCGGTCCAACACGCCTTACTCAACGGCGATGTACAAACCGGGATCTCTGTTTTTCAATTAGATAGAGGGATGGACACCGGTCCTATTTACGCTCAGATTGATGTAGCTATAGAGCCACAATGGAGAAGTTTTGAACTTCTTCAAAGGTTAGCCGAACGTGGGGTAGAGGCGGTAGATAAGGCTCTAGAGATGATTGCGCAAGAACAACTTCCTACGCCGCAAACAGGAGTTCCATCATTTGCGCCAAAGATTTCAAAGCAGGATGCTCTGATGGATTTTTCTAAGCCTGCCCACACCATTGTTAACGCCATACGTGCCTACACCTACGAGCCAGGCGCGTGGTGCTTGTGGAGGTCAGAGCCATTTAAAGTATCGGCAGCTACGATAGCCGAAGATCATTTAATACCTGAAGCCGCGATCGCAGTTTTCAACAACTGCGTTTTCGTGGGGTGTGCTAATGGAACTGCACTTGAGTTACTGAGAGTTGTCCCTGCAGGTAAGAAGGAGATGGATGCCATTGATTGGGCGCGCGGAGCTCGTTTAAATGGTGGAGAGTCTTTTGGCTGAGCCGCGCAGGAATACATTCAAATCACCTAAACCTGAAGCATCCCGTCTTCTGGCTTTTGATCTGTTAACTGAAGTTAATCGCAACAATGGTTATTCAAACCTTCTTTTGCCACAAGCGCTCAACGCTAGCAAACTTGAGGAGCGAGATCGATCCCTTGTAACAGAGCTTTTATATGGAACTATTCGTATGCAAGGTAAACATGATTGGGTTTTGCAACAAATTAGTGATCGGCCATGGGGTGAAGTAGATCCAGGCATTGTTGATATTTGCAGAATGGGTGTGCATCAGATTCATGAAATGCGCGTTCCAAATCATGCCGCTGTTGCCTCTACTGTCGAAGTTGCGCGCAAGCGACTAGGAGAGTCGAAGGCGAGCTTTGTTAACGCACTCCTGCGAAGTGTTACTCGAAAGAGCCAAGAGGAATGGTTTGCTCCGTTAACGCACATATCTGATTCAGTTGAGAGATTAGCTATTCAATACTCTCATCCAGAATGGATAGTTTCTGCATACTTTGATCTCTTGAAGGATTGGCAGGAGGTAGAGAGAGCTTTGGCCATAAACAATGAGGCCGCGATCCCCACATTAGTTTCCTGGCCAGGTCTTTCTACACAACAGGATTTAATTGATGTTGGGGGAGAGCCAACAACCTTCTCGCCATATGGTGCCCATTGGAAGGGTAATCCGGGCGCTTTAGAGTTGATTAAATCCCGAAAGATTGGGGTACAGGATGAAGGTTCTCAACTTGTTGCATCGGTATTTGCAGCAGCAGCGGGCGGTTCTTCATGGCTTGATATGTGTGCAGGCCCTGGTGGAAAGGCGGCCTTGCTCTCTGCCATCGCACGCCAGAGAGGTGTTCTGTTTACAGCCAATGAGATATCCATCCCTCGTGCAGAGCTGGTAAAACAAGTGGTACATGGTGACACTGTCTTAGTTGGAGATGGGCGAGAGATAGGTAATCAGATTGAGAAATTTGATGCAATTCTAATTGATGCACCATGTACCGGACTAGGTGCTTTACGTCGTAGACCTGAGGTTCGTTGGCGTAGAACGCTCCAGGATTTACGAGAACTAACCCAGTTACAACGTGAACTGATTGATTCTGGTGTCAAAGCTTTAGCCACTGGTGGAGTTCTGGGTTATGCAACCTGTTCGCCACACCTTGCAGAAACATCAATCCAAGTATCAGACTTAAAGAAGCGTTTCCCACAGATGGAACAGATTGAGATCACCTCTTTTTTGCCCAACAACCTTTCTGAATCACAACGCTCCGGTGCGATGTCCTTATGGACACATAAAACCGGTACAGATGCGATGTATCTCGCCCTTTTTAGAAAGGTTAGCGAGTAAAATCCAAGTATGAGCCGTGAGATTCGAATAACCCCAAGCATCCTGAACGCTGACTTCTCCCGATTAAATGAAGAGATTGATCGAATAGCCGCCGTCTCAGATCTACTTCACTTGGATGTTATGGATGATATTTTTGTTCCAAACTTCACCTTCGATTTTGAAGCAGCCTCTAAGATCATAAAAGAGTCATCACTACCAGTCGATGCACATTTGATGGTAGCCAACGTTGACTCAATCGCGGTTCAGTACGCCGAGATCGGCTGTGCCTCAGTAACAATCCATGCAGAAGCAACGGCAAATATCCCTCAAACCTTAAGAAATATTCGCTCTGCTGGCTCTCGCTCAAGCCTTGGAATCAAACCCAATACCAGCATTGATGACTACACTGATTGTTTGGATCTAGTTGATATGTTCCTGATTATGACCGTTGAGCCCGGATTTGGTGGTCAAAAGTTTATGGAGAACATGATGGATAAGGTAAGACGTACACGTGAACTCATTGGTGACAGAGATATCTGGCTACAGGTTGATGGCGGAGTATCGATGCAAACAATTGAGATCGCACTTGAGGCTGGGGCGGATACATTTGTAGTTGGCAGCGCGGTATTTAGCGCCTCAGATCCGGCCCAGATGGTTGTCGACATCAGAGAATTCGCAACGGGCAAGAGCTCGCTCTAGTAAACTTCATCTATGAAATCCTTTGATCAGTTGTGGGTGGAGTTGTCTCAAAAGGCCAATGATCGGCCTGAAAGCTCGGCAACGGTTGCTGCACTGGATTCTGGGGTTCACGCAATTGGAAAGAAGATTCTTGAGGAGGCGGGCGAGGTTTGGTTGGCCGCTGAGCATCAAAGCGATGATGAGCTAGCTGAAGAGATAAGTCAGCTGATTTATCATCTCCAAACAATGATGCTCGCACGTGGTTTAACACTCAATGATGTTTACAAGTATCTATAAGGGGCGATGATGTTACGAGTAGCGGTTCCTAACAAGGGCTCTCTTGCAGAGAGCTCTATCTCAATCTTGAAGGAAGCGGGCTATCGTCAGCGTACAGATAGTCGTGATCTAGTGCTGGCTGATCCAGATAACGGAGTTGAGTTTTATTACTTACGTCCTCGAGATATCGCAGTTTATGTGGGCTCTGGAGAGTTAGAGGCAGGTATCACCGGGCGGGACTTGTTGATCGACTCTGCAGCTCTTGCAGAAGAGATTTTATCTTTGGATTTTGGTGGATCAACATTTCGCTTTGCAGCACCTACCGGAAGGGATTGGAAGACAAGTGATTTAGCGGGTAAGAGGATCGCGACCGCATATCCGGGTTTAGTTGAACATACTCTGAAGGCTTTAAAGATTCAGGCACAGATTGTCCGCCTTGATGGTGCGGTAGAAAGTAGCGTTCGACTTGGAGTCGCCGACATGATCGCCGATGTTGTGAGTACAGGAAATACCTTACGCCAAGCTGGCCTTCAAACCTTTGGGGATCCAATTCTGTCTAGCGAAGCGATCCTAATTAAGCGAGCTGCGGTTGCGATACCAGCTGAGTTAGAGGTACTCATTCGACGGCTTCAAGGCGTTGTAACCGCCAGACGTTATGTGTTGCTTGATTACGATGTCACAAGGGAGTTAGTGGATAAAGCATGTGCGATAACTCCGGGTCTTGAATCACCAACAATTTCACCTTTACAGAAGGCTGACTGGGTAGCGGTACGAGCTATGGTGCTTCGTAAGGAAACAAATCGAGTGATGGATGAGTTGTGGGCCCTCGGTGCACGTGGAATTCTAGTTACAGATATTCACGCCTGTCGCTTATAACTTCAAAAGCTGTGCAACAGATTTGAGTGAGGCTTCATTAATCTCATAATCTGCCATTTGAGCAACTATGGGTTTCGCATTAAATGCGATACTGATACCTGCAAGGGCCATCATATCTAAATCATTTGCACCATCGCCTATAGCTACAGTGTCAGCCATATTGACGCCACAAATGTCAGCAAACTCCAGTAGGGCAACACCTTTAGCTGCACGGTCAATAATCGGAGGGATCACCTTGCCGGTCAACCGTCCATCCTTTATCTCGAGGGTATTGGCTCTATAACAATCAATCTTTAAATCCAAAATGAGAGGTTTGATGATGTTAATAAATCCACCAGATACTAGTGAGACACAATCGCCTCTTTCATGTAGAAGTGCAACTAAATCGGCGGCGCCATCTGTTAGAAGTATCTCCTCCTGTACCTCTTTGATTACCCTCTCTGAAAGGCCTTCCAGTAAGGCGACGCGAGCGATGAGACTTTCAGCAAAATCTAACTCACCCCGCATAGCAGATTCTGTAACCGCAGATACCTGCTCAAACACACCAGCCTTTGCTGCAAGTAGTTCGATCGCCTCCTGTTGGATAAAGGTCGAATCAACATCAAACTGAACTAGCCGCTTGGGGGTATTCATATACTTCTCAAGCCACCGCGATAGTTACATCGGATTCAACAGATATTTGCTGCAGTGCACCTTGTAATACAAGTGCATCAATCCCTGAAATATGAAGCGCAATCTCAATTGGCTCCAACCCTGTTCGCTCCAAACTCTCAATATTTCCACCCAGCTTCTTTATCTCCCCAGTTAATGTTGCAAGGGTGCGTGGATGCAATTTGGGAGAGGTTATGGAAAGAGTTGTGCACCTTGGTCGGGGAGTAAGTGCGGCAGAGTAAGAAAATACTGAGGCGATATCGACATTGGTTGAAACAGCTAGCGCCTCTAAATCCTCTTCGATCGCAACCTGGTGAGCAGGATTAAGAAGAATTTGAACCGTCAGTATTAATCTTTTGTTAATGATTATTTGATCCAGGTCAATAACAGATACTGAGAAAGGGGAGAGGGCCTGAAATAAAGCGTTAGATAGCCCCTGTGCATCCTCACCTGTTAGGAGGATGAGACCGGTGAATTGCTCACCTTTTTCCCTTGTAAGAACCATAGGAGGGCAAGGTTATCGTGAATCACTATTGCTTTAGGTGAGGGTTGACGCTCTTTGATGCATCTACCGAGTATCTTGTGCATCTATGAGTAGCTCTGTATTGACTCTTACCGAGGTCTCTGTCCGACGGGGCGATCGGATTATTTTGGGACCGCTCAACTTTACGATCTCCCAAGGAGAAAGGTGGGTAGTTTTAGGCCCAAACGGAGCGGGTAAGTCCACCCTCCTTCAAATCCTTGCAACCAAGATCTTTCCAACTCAGGGCTCGGTCACCGTACTTGATAAGCAGATGGGAAGGGTTGATCTCTTTGAGTTAAGGACTCGAATCGGTTTGTGCGGTTCGGTAATCGCCGATGATATCCCGCATGATGAAAGAGTAAAGGATGTTGTCCTAACCGCTGCCTACGCCATCTTGGGACGATGGAATGAGTCATATGATCTTTGGGATGAATCAAGAGCTATGGCGCTTCTCACTAATTTCGGTGTCCGAGAACTTGGAGATCGACTCTATGGAACTCTGAGTGAGGGAGAGAAGAAGCGAGTTCAAATCTCAAGAGCGTTAATGACCGACCCCGAACTCCTGCTTCTAGATGAGCCAGCAGCTGGGTTGGATCTTGGCGGGCGCGAGGATTTACTGAGACGTTTTGCAACTTTTGCCGCAGATCCTCTTGCACCTGCAACAATTTTGGTTACCCATCATATAGAAGAGATTCCCGTTGGAACGACCCACGCAATACTTCTTAAGGATGGGGTAATCGCGGTTTCAGGGCCAATAGATCAAGTTCTAACTTCCGAACATGTGTCAGCTGTATTTGGAACTTCAATAACAGTTTCACCGGAGTCAGGTCGCTACTTTGCCCGTGCCGCTATTTGAGCAATTACATCCACAATGGCAGGTTGAGCTAGAACTCCACAAAGATGTGATTGAAGGAATTGATAAATTTCTCATCGACAGAAGATTTGCCCCCGAGTACAACTTAATTTTTAGAGCGCTCTCACAGGCGGTTGATTCAACCCGCGTAGTCATTTTTGGACAAGACCCATATCCGACCAAGGGAGTTGCTAACGGCCTAGCCTTTTCAGTTGATGCTTCGGTAAAAACTATTCCCGCTTCACTTCGGAACATTTTCAAAGAGTTAGAGGAAGACCTTGGAGTTACGAGATCTAATGGTGACTTAAGCGATTGGGCCGATCAAGGTGTCATGCTCATTAATCGAATTCTTAGCACCGAGGTTGGAAGATCCTTAGCTCATAACACACTAGGTTGGCAGCAAATCACTGAAAAAGTTGCCCAAGTTCTTGGCGACAGAGATGTCATCGCAGTTTTGTGGGGAGGTTCAGCCCTTGAACTCAAGGGGTATTTCCGCGAAGAATCGATTGTTTCATCGGTTCATCCAAGTCCATTGTCGGCATATCGAGGATTTTTTGGATCCTCTCCTTTCTCGCAGGTTAATGAAAAGTTGGTGCAAAAGGGTTTACCACAAATACTCTGGTAAATGAAAAGGCCCCCGGTTTCCCAGGGGCCTTAACGTTAAGAGTACTTATCCAAGCCAAGAGTTAATTGGCGAAGACAAGAAGTAGATCATGAACAGACCTGATACTAGGTACATCAGTGGATGAACTTCCTTACCACGTCCCTGAACCAACCGGATTACTACATGCGTAATAAATCCTGCACCGATACCTACTGAGATGTTGTAAGTAAAAGGCATCAGGATGATTGTAAGGAATGCGGGAACTCCAATTCCCATGTCATCCCAATCAATGTTCTTGATCTGAGACATCATTAGGAAGCCTACGATGATTAAGGCAGGCGTCGCAGCCTCGTAAGGGATGATTGCAACAAGGGGAGCCAAGAATGTTGTAAGCAGGAATGCTATTCCTGTCACAACGGAGGCAAGACCTGTGCGAGCACCTTCTCCAACACCTGATGCTGATTCGATATAGCTTGTATTGGATGAAATACCTGTGGCACCACCTGCTGCAGCTGCAATAGAGTCAACGATCAGAATTTTTTGGATGTTGTCTACATTTCCATCCTTGTCAGCAAGACCTGCTTCATGACCAATTGCAGTAACTGTTCCCACGGTATCGAAGAAATCAGAGAGCAATAAGGTAAATAGAAGAAGGATTGCAGCGATTAGTGAAACATTATCGACACTGAAGGCACCAAGGAGATCAAACTGACCAGTAAAATCAAACTCTGGCACTGCAACAACCTCTTTAGGAACTGAAGGAACACCTAGTTGCCAGCCACCATCTACGACTGTAGGAGGGTTTCCAGGAGTGAAATTAGGCGCAATATTGAACATTCTTTGGATGACGATCGCCAACACTGTAGCTGCACCGATTCCGATAAGGATTGCGCCCTTAACTTTTCGAACCATAAGTGCGACGATCAATAGGGTTCCGAAAACAAAAACCACTGTTGGCCAACCAACGAGGTTTCCGTTCACACCTAGACCTACTGGAACTGGACCGCTAGCTGTACGACGTACGAAACCTGCGTCAACTAGGCCGATTAGGGCGATGAAGAGTCCAATACCGACTGAGATTGCGATCTTGATCTGTGGTGGAACCGCCTTGAAAACCGCCACACGGAATCCGGTGAGTACCAGTACCAAGATGATCAAACCTTCAAGAACTACAAGGCCCATCGCTGCGGCCCATGACATCTGTGATGCGATACCAACTGCAACAAAGGTATTGAGACCAAGACCTGTAGCAAGTGCTAGTGGATAATTAGCGATAGAACCCATCAGAATTGTTAGGACACCAGCAACGAGGGCGGTTGTTGCAGCCACCATTGCAGGAGCGGGTTGCGCTCCACCAAAGAGGAACTGACCATTTGCATCGGGTGTGTACGCCAAGATGATTGGGTTGAGAGCTACGATGTAAGCCATCGTGAAGAAGGTTACGAGTCCGCCTCGAATCTCCTGAGCTACCGATGAGCCCCGTTCTGAGATTTTGAAGTATGAATCCAGCATCAATACTGCCTTTCTAATTTTTTTAACGGGGGTGTTTGCGACCCCGTGTGCGATAGGGCGCACAACCCTGGGAAGATGATGTGAGCCTATTGGCTACTTTGGGGTAAGCCGTGAAACGACTCCCAGAGAGATCGCAATCGATTGGCCGATAAAGAGGGCAAAGAGCAGTGTGCCAAGGCCAACGGTCCCACCCAAGAGCCATCCAGCGGCCAGGACAAAGCCTTCAATTCCGAGCCGCACGCGACCGATGCGAACCCCGCTTCTGTGGTGCAAGGCGGTCATCAATCCATCCCGCGGACCTGGGCCCAGGCCACAGGTGATGTAGAGGGCTGAACCAAACCCCACCATAGCGATGCCCAACAAGCAGTAAATAACTCCAATGGCGTAATTGTTCTGTTCGGGAAAGATGGTTACGCCGATTTGAATCGCACCAGCGATGATCACGATATTTGAAATCGTTCCGAATCCCGGCTTTTCTCTCAGAGGAATCCACAGCAATAGAACAAGGGTGCTGATGGCAAAGGTTGACCATCCCATAGTGATTGATAATTGATCAGAGATACCTTGAGCTAGAACCGACCAAGGGCCATTACCAATAGAACTTTGAATGATAAGTCCATCGCCTAATCCGAAGATTGTTAATCCGAAAAAGAGAATGCCAACTCGTGAGGGGTTCAGATCCCACCGCGCTTGTGCTGTCCACGGTGTGTGGGGAACTGTTTTGTGAGGACGGAGAAACTCTAAAAATGGATTAGACATTAACGCAGTATAATCATCAAATGTTTCCTGGCGTTGGCACAATAATCAATATCCTCACCATTGTTTCAGGGGCATCTCTTGGCGTTTTAGTCGGACACAGAATGCCATTGCGAACTCGCACTCTGCTCACAGATGTATTGGGTCTGGTCACTTTGTTAGGTGCTGCATCAGCCCTTATTCCCTTGTGGTCACGACGATATGTAGATGCTTTCCCACAAGGGTGGAGCCTTTTAGTCATCTTGGGATCTTTGTTGTTGGGTGGATTGATCGGCTCGGCGCTCAAGGTTGAAAATAAGTTAGATTCCTTGGGGGAGAAGCTGCGTATTCGATTTAAGGCATCATCTGATTCACCATTTGTTGAGGGATTCATTGCCGCCTCCCTACTTTTTGCTATAGGCCCGCTTGCAATCCTTGGAAGTATTAGTGATGGAATGGGAACAGGAATTGATCAATTGATCTTAAAAAGCACCTTGGACTTTTTTGCCGCGATGGCCTTTGCAACCTCGCTGGGTTGGGGTGTTGCAGTATCGGCATTACCTGTTGGAATCTATCAAGGTGTATGGACGGTAGTGGGATTTGGTCTTGGAGAAGTTCTAGCGGGATATCAGATTGATGCCATGACTATTGTTGGCGGCTTGATGCTGGTATGTATCGCATTTAAACTGCTTAACATAAAAACAGTTGCTGTAGGAAACCTACTGCCAGCGCTAGCTATCGCACCTATCTTGGCATTATTAGTGCACAGTATTTAATTTGATGTAGCTTCGACAGTAAAACTACTCCTCGAAGGGTAATGGGAGAGACGAGGTATGAGCAGCTTTCGATACGCGAGCTGTCA
>LIAM01000008.1 GCA_001438925.1 Actinobacteria bacterium BACL15 MAG-120619-bin91
CGCGTGGAGCGCATTTTGCGAAACCTATTATCCAATGCGATCGATCATGCTGAAGAGCAACAAATTGATGTCCAAATAGTATCTAGTGAGCATGATGTAGCAGTTGGTGTTCGCGATTATGGAGTTGGCTTAGATGAGAACGCACTTACTAGAGTATTTGATCGATTCTGGAGAGCAGATCCTTCACGTGCCAGAATTCGCGGTGGAACCGGCTTAGGACTTTCGATCGCACTTGAAGATGCTCGATTACACAACGGCGAGCTAGAGGCTTGGGGTCGCCCAGGTCGTGGCGCGCACTTTGTTGTGACTCTACCTCGCAACACATGGGAGAGCATCGAGCAACGCCTTATTCAATTGCAACCAGAGGATTACAAAGCGTAGTTTCCACAGTATTTTCATCCACGAGGTCAGAGAGAATCTGATTGGCAACTATAACTATGTGAGTACATTTGCCGAACTTTCACAGCTCTTGTTTCCCAGTAGATGTTTTGGTTGCCAACGTTTAGGGCCAAGCATTTGCTCAGCATGTAGGAGTAGTTGGCATCCTCATTATTACAAAAGTACATTTGATAATTTTTCGGTGCACTCTGCACTTATTTACACACCAACAGCCTCTAAGATAATTCTTGCCGCTAAAGAGTCGGGTCATAAGGGTGCTGATGAGTTAATCATCGAGGCTATCATTCATGTTTTGGAGAAAAGACGGGGCGATACATCCTTGTGCCGCTTGGTTCCTGTTCCTTCAGGCAGAGCAGCACAGCGTCGTCGTGGTCGAAGTTTTCTTGTGGATCTGGTTTCGCAAATTTCAGATAGGACAGCGATACCCATGCTTGATTGTTTACAGCTCTCGCGAAAAGTTATGGATCAAAGCCGGTTGCACCGAGATCAACGTGCTACAAATCTTGCCGGAGCCTTTAGCCTTAGGTGCGCGGCCAGGGGAGAGTTGATCTTGATCGATGATGTAGTAACGACGGGGGCGACCCTGAGAGAGGCTGTGAGGGCGGTTAACTCGCAGGGAATTCACGCTGTTGGCCCAGTCTCTGCGGTTACCGCCTGTGTTGCACAACCTCTACGATAAGGGTGTGAAACAGGGTCCCACCCTTTCTGAGAGGCCAGGTCGATGCCAGCGTTTGTAGACAAGATTTTGCGTGCAGGCGAAGGGCGGATCCTTCGCGACCTCACCAAGATCGTTGCCTTGGTTAATGCTCAAGAGGCTCGCTTTTCAGCGATGTCAGACTCAGAGCTACGTGGGCAGACCCCCTTGTTTCAGTCTCGGTATGCCGATGGCGAATCACTTGATGAACTTCTTCCAGAAGCCTTCGCTGTCGTGCGTGAAGCTGGTCGTCGCACCTTGGGGCAGCGCCATTACGATGTTCAAATCATGGGTGGTGCAGCGATGCACAGAGGCAATATCGCAGAAATGCGCACCGGTGAAGGAAAGACTTTAGTTGCGACCCTTCCATCATATTTAAATGCCCTTGCCGGTCGTGGCGTCCATGTTGTTACAACAAATGATTACTTAGCAGAGCGCGATAGCGAGTGGATGGGCCGCGTACATAGATTCTTAGGTTTAAAGGTTGGTGTCATTCTTGCAAATATGACACCCGCCGAACGACGCGAAGCGTATGCAGCAGACATTACCTACGGTACAAACAATGAGTTTGGTTTTGATTACCTGCGCGACAACATGGCGTGGTCACTCGAAGAGTGTGTACAGCGCGACCACTTCTTTGCAGTAGTAGATGAGGTTGACTCGATCCTTATCGATGAGGCCCGTACACCTTTGATTATTAGTGGACCTGCGGATAAGGCTACAAAGTGGTACGTCGAATTTGCTAACTTGGTGCAGAAACTCCAGCGGGATGTTCATTATGAGGTAGATGAAAAGAAAAAGACTTCGGGAATTCTTGAAGAAGGCGTTACCAAGGTTGAAGAGTTATTACAGATTGGCAACCTTTACGAGGCTGCCAATACTCCGATGATTGGCTACTTGAACAATGCAATTCGTGCCAAGGAGTTATTTAAGCGTGATAAAGATTATGTTGTAATGAATGGTGAACTACTGATCGTGGATGAACATACAGGCCGCATGCTTGCAGGTCGTCGCTACAGTGAGGGACTTCACCAAGCCCTTGAAGCTAAAGAGCGTATTGAAATTAAGGATGAGAATCAGACCCTGGCAACTATCACGCTACAAAACTACTTCCGTTTATATGACAAATTGTCAGGTATGACAGGTACTGCAACTACAGAAGCCTCTGAGTTTCACCAGATTTACAGGCTGGGAGTAGTTCCGATTCCAACCAACCGTCCATCACAACGTATTGATTCACCAGATTTGGTCTACAAGACTGAGGTCGGAAAGTTTGCTGCCGTAACGGCAGATATCGCTGAACGCTATCGCAAGGGACAACCAGTTTTGGTTGGAACTGTTAGCGTTGAAAAATCTGAGGAGCTATCCGCCTTTCTTCGCAAAGCCGGTGTACCTCACGAGGTTCTCAATGCAAAGCATCATGAACGTGAAGCAGCGATCATCGCTCGCGCAGGTGTTAAAGGTGCGGTAACCGTTGCAACAAATATGGCAGGTCGTGGTACCGACATCATGTTGGGTGGTAACCCCGAGTTCATGGCAGATTTTGAGTTACAGCGTCGTGGAATCTCACCAGTAGATAATGCAGAAGAGTATGAAAAGCAATGGCCAGCAGAGATCGCACGCCAAAAGGCCGCCGTTGAGAAGGGACATGAAGAGGTTGTTAGCTTTGGAGGACTCTACGTCTTAGGAACCGAGCGTCACGAATCACGCCGTATTGATAACCAGTTGCGTGGACGCTCAGGCCGCCAAGGTGATCCTGGTGAGTCACGTTTCTACCTTTCATTACAAGATGATTTGATGCGTCGCTTTAATTCAGGAATGGTTGAGCGCTTCTTAACAGCTGCTGGCCTTCCAGATGATGCACCAATTGAATCTAAGATGGTTTCAAATGCGATTCGTTCGGCGCAGACTCAGGTTGAGGCCCAGAACTTTGAGATGCGTAAAAATGTTTTGAAGTATGACGATGTCATGAATCGTCAGCGCTCTGTCATTTATGGGGAACGACGTATGGTCTTAGAGGGTGCCGATATTAAAGAGCAGGTATCTCTCTTTATGTCAGACACCTTGACCGCTTACATCACCGCCGCAACTGCTGATGGGTACGCCGAAGATTGGGATCTAGAGACTCTCTTTACCGCGCTAAAAACCATTTATCCAATCTCATTTACTCTTGAAGAGCTTGAGGCTCGAGCTGGTTCACGAGAAGGACTTGACGCCGATTTCATCAATGCAGCGGTGCTTGAAGATTGCCAAGCTGCCTATGCAAAGCGAGAAGAAGCGCTGGGCACAGATGTCATGCGCGAACTTGAGCGCAAAGTCTTGCTATCGGTCTTAGATCGCAAATGGCGTGAGCACCTGTACGAGATGGATTATCTGCAAGAGGGAATCGGTCTACGTGCAATGGCTCAACGTGATCCTCTTGTTGAGTATCAAAAAGAGGGCTTTGATCTCTTTTCCGCGATGATGGATGCAATTAAGGAAGAGATCGCTGGATTTGTATTTAATATCGAGGTCACAGTGGAAAGCTCAAATAATCAGGTAGTAGCACCAGGTCTTGAGGCTAAGCAGCTGCCTCAAACAGGTTTGCAGTACACAGCTGCTGATGAGTCAGGTGTTCGTACAACTGGTGAGGTTTCTCGCAATGCGCCATGTCCTTGTGGATCTGGTAAAAAATTCAAGCGTTGCCATGGTGTATCTGCTTAACATTAAATAAGTCTGAGACAGGTGCATAACCATCGCCCATCAAGGCCTTCAAATCTGATTGCAACCACGCGTAGGCGATCTCCAAAGCGCACAGTGACCGTTGCTTCGCAGACCCCATCTAAGGGTTGTGTCACTCTTGTCTTGCGAACCCTGCCTATCTCTTTGAGGGATCCTGCAGAACTTTGCAATTGTGTAAAAACCTTATAGTGACACATTAATTGAAGTTGTTGAGATGAACGTTTACCCGCCCAGATCTCAAGGGTGTTATGAATGAATTGAAGTATCAGGGGATGAATATCGGGAAGCTCACTGGCTGAGGTTGGCTGTGGGGCAAAATCTGAGTCAAACTCCTCACCAAAGGTACTGGGAACTAAGTAAAGCCGAGGCTTTTTTATCTCAACAACGGCAGGGGCTGGTCTAAAGATTTCAAGTACCGGATGGAGGAAATCTTCATCTGGATCGCTGGAGAGAGGAACCAGTTCGATAGTTGTAAATTGTGGAAGTTGTTCATAATCACGGTGTGTAGTCATGGGCAGACCATTTCCTCTTTCAAGAGGTGTGCACTCACCCTTTAGTACCGGAGTTACTCATACCTTTGGCCGATTGTGGATAACATCTAGCACTCCGTCGTGGTTGGCCTTTGGGTTCAGCTATGAAAAATACCAAGAGTTCCTACAGCGCACGGATGCCATTAGCAATCACATTGATAGTTGCCGCATTTGCATCAGCTTTCTTTATTTCAACGTACAGCAACAGAGGTGATAACTACTGGGTTATCGCAAGCTCTGTCACACCTGGACATGTAATGACCGCTTCTGATCTAGTCGCTGTCCACATGAATCTAGGTGAGAGCTCTAGCAATTACATGAGCACATCGGACCAGGCGATCGGATTGGTTGCAACCCGCACAATGGTGGTGGGAGAAGTTATTTCAGTGTCGGATTTAGCAGCATCCGTTGATGCAATGGCAACGAGTGCTGTTCCAATTAGTCTTCGCTCTGCCGATTTGGCTTCAGGAATTTCAACAGGAGACCCAGTTGATATCTATTGGGTGCTTGATTCTCGCAACGGTGAGCCTGTCGTGGATCCAATCTTGATTATGGGTGGCGTCACATTGATTTCTCTTGATGACTCTAAAAACTCACTAGGTGGAGATATTTCAATCACCGTTGCCATAGAAGAGACTCAAGTGTTGCGAGTATTAAGTGCCACTACGCAAGGTCGTCTAGTTGTGGTGCGATCATATGTCTGAGCTCGAGATGCCAACTGTGATCACAGCTATTGCAAATCCTGAGGCTGAAGGCTTTGTCGCTGGAACTTTGTACGCTCAAGGTTGGAATGTGGTCTTTCGCGCCATTGATTGGGGTTCGCTACAGAGTTATCTGACCGCTAATTCAGCGATCTCAGCTAATGCACTTCTGATTTATGCAACAGATTTACCAGGTGCAAGCAAGCAGTTAGTAGATGGTCTGCAGAGTTCGGTCCGCCAAGTGATTGGCTTTTCCATTCCCAACATTTCTGATGGGGATTACATGAGCTTGCACCCGCTACCGGCTGTAGGAACTGATTTAATCTCATTAGTTCGTGGCTTTGTGCGAGCACCGATGGTGCGCACCGGCGCTCTAACTCAGCGAAGACCCCGCACTTCAAAGGTTGTTGCTCTTGGTTCAGCCGGTAGCTATACGGGTTGTACAACGATTGCACTCAATCTTGCTATGGAGTTAAGTCTGCAGGAGAAATCAACATTGCTGATTGAGGCTAATTTTAGAGCTCCATCGATATCGCCACTTTTATCGATGCGAAATATTTCAGAGGCCTCTAGCTGGAAATCTATAGCCCCACACCTGGCCGTCTCTGAAATCACGCAGAGTTCTGCAGATCAGTTAGACAACTTTATGAACAAGGCGATAGATGCTTTTGATGTAATAGTGCTAGACATTGGATCTATCTCAGGTCTTTCAAATCGCCTGACGGATCGGCGTTGGACTTCACAGGTTACAACCTGGTGTTGTGATCAAGCTGATGAGCTAATGATCACCTCACGTGCTGATCATCTTGGGCACTATCGTCTGGGACAGGTGATTGAGCTTATGCAACAGACATCAATTAGAGCACACATCAGTTTTACTCAGAACATGAAATCTTCAGGAAAGCGTGGAGAAAATGAGATGGCTCGCTTTCTTTCAGCAACGACCGCACTCAAACCAATTCGGATACGTAGTTTGAAAGAGGAGAGTCGATCGGTAAAAGCGGCAGAGGATGAGCACGCCACCTTGGTTGAGACAAATGAGCGCTCAAATCTGCGCAAGGCGATCGCAGAACTAGCCCGAGAAATCACTTTATAAGATCTATTACTATGGGTGAATGCGTGCATACCTGCCCATCAGTCATAAGGATCTTGAAGCCTTTGTGCTGAGCAAATGCATCGACATTGATGAGGCATTTGCACCAACCCAAGGATTTGTTGCAGCCAATGTGGATTGTGATGAGGAGGAGCTTGAGTACCTACTCTCAATCGCAGCAGGTGAAGAGGCTTTAGATCTTCGTCTCTCTGAAAAGGCACCCGGAATTGTCCTAGCCTTTGAAATAAGTGATGAACAAATCGCAGAAAGTTATGAGGATTCCATCACTGTCAATGCTGCTTTGGCGTGGGATCAGTTGCAATGTGCCCTATTGGCATTTCAAGGTGATGATGAGCTGGTGTGGTTTGCAACCCAGGAGATTGAAATTCACTTGGGGGAGTGGAAGTAGCCATGTTCCAGTTAGAAAAGTTGTTGGGCGCGCGAACCACTATAACTATCGATCAGGCAAATTACCTGCGCCAATTAATCTCTGATTGGCAGCTCTTATCTGATCTCTCATTTGCTGATCTAATATTATGGGTACCTATTCGCAAAGATGTTTCAATGTGGCCAACCGGTCACATTGCAGTTGCACATATTCGTCCTACAACTACTTCAACGGTATTTGTCAATGATGTCATTGGTGATGAACTTTTGTGGGGTGCCAAACCCAGCATTGATGAGGCACTATCGGGAGATGAAATAGTTAAGTCAACTGATCCAGAAAAAGTGGGCGAGATATTGGTAAAAACGCAAACAACTCCAGTAACTTTTGGTGGGCAAGTTATTGCAGTTATCTCAAGTCACAGAAATAATGAACACTCACGAAATTCTGGCAAACTCGAAAGCAATTATCGTGAAGTTGCTAATTATCTGTTTCAAATGGTCGCACAAGGCAACTTTCCGTATAAGGATTCAGCCTCACTCTTCGAACCAGTTCCTCGTGTAGGTGATGGATTGATTCGACTAGATGCTAACTCTGCGATCTCATTTGCAAGCCCTAATGCAAAGTCAGCTTTTTCTCGAATGGGGTGGCGTGGAGATCTCGAGGGTAGAAATCTTGGCGAGGTCGCGGAGCAGGTAGTTACAGCCTCTCCCGATGCTTCAGAGGAAGGTGTTCGCTCACGTCTGAATGGAAAACTGTTGCAACGAGTTGAAATTGATAATCAGGGAGCAACAATTGATTTACTGGTTCTACCTCTAACTGTTGGCGCTGACAAAGTTGGCGCAATCGTTTTGCTTCAAAATGTGACGGAGTTGCGCAGACGTGACCGAGAATTAGTCACCAAAGATGCCACTATTCGCGAAATTCATCACCGTGTGAAGAACAATCTTCAAACCGTTTCAGCCCTGCTCCGTCTGCAATCTCGCCGGATCGAAGATCCTGCAGCAGCAGCAGCGTTGGATGAGGCTGTCAGGCGAATCGCATCAATCGCTGTTGTTCACGAGACCCTGTCTAACAGCACGCAAGCAACTGTGGCATTTGATGAGGTCATGAGTTCATTGGTGAGCCATGCCCTAGAGCTAAGCCCACGTATGGGAGAGCTCAGCATCGAAAGAATTGGCGAGATTGGATCCTTAGAATCACGTGTGGCTACACCTTTGTCATTGATCGTTACTGAATTAATCCATAATGCACTGGAACACGGACTGGCAAAATCTGGAACTCATTTAAGGATTGAACTTCAGCGATATAGCAATGAGGGCTTAGTTACGATCTCCGATGATGGAGTCGGATTGCCTCAAGGTTTTGATTTGTTAACATCATCAAACTTGGGTCTGCAGATAGTTCGAACTCTTACCGAAAATGAGTTAAAGGGTGACCTGAAGTTAGAGTCAACACACAAGGGAACGCAGGCAAAGCTGCGCTTTCCACTTTAAATCTGGTTTTGCTGCTCAATCAAGCGAGCGCGATTACGTGCTGCACGACGTTTAAGTGCACGACGTTCATCCTCTGATAACCCACCCCACACTCCAGCATCCTGGCCGCTCTCAAGAGCCCACGCAAGACATGGCTCCTTTACGATGCAACGGTTGCAGACCTTTTTTGCCTCTTCGATTTGAGTAAGTGCTGGACCTGTATTTCCAACAGGAAAGAAAAGCTCTGGATCCTCATCACGACAGGCTGATTGATGTCGCCAATCCATCGCATGACTCCTTAGGGAAGTAAGACTCAATGTAAGAGTTAGGGTTGTAATACACACAGTTGTGTGTGCAAGGAGTTAATTCTCCCCTGTGTCGCGGTGTTATACAAGGATGAATGGGAAGGAGTTTTGAAAATTAGGGTGATCTATCTCAAGTGCCCCCGACAGGAATCGAACCTGTGCACCTGCCTCCGGAGGGCAGTGCTCTATCCCCTGAGCTACGGGGGCTCATTGGGTCAGCATGAAGGTTATCAGCGGGTGCAAATATGTGAGCATACTGCGACAATTCACGCATGAACTCAATCGCATACTTTGCAACTGGATGTTTCTGGGGAGCCGAACGCCGCTTTTGGCAGATGGCTGGCGTCCTCGAGACAAGTGTTGGTTACATGGGTGGAATGAGGGCAAACCCTTCCTATGAACAGGTATGCACCGGAGTAACAGGTCATGCAGAGATGGTGAAGGTTGTCTTTGATCCATCCAAGGTTTCATATCTGCGTCTATTGCAAGAGTTTTGGATGATGCATGATCCAACCTCATTAAATCAACAGGGTGGTGATATTGGAACCCAGTATCGCAGCGCGATTTATACAACAAGCCATGAACAGATGCAGGTTGCGCTCGCATCCTGTCAGATGTACCAAGATGCACTAACCGCTGCAGGCATGGACAGGATCTGCACCGAGATTTTAAGTGCAGAAGGGGTTGAGTACTACTTAGCTGAGGAGTACCACCAAAAGTATTTGCAGAAAAATCCCAATGGATACGATTGCCACTCAAGCACAGGTGTTCCTTATCCAGAAACGGTTGCTAATTAAATGAGTGAGAAAGAGTATCCAGTTCAGATAGATGAAGCAGAGTTAGCTAATCGTCTCGATCCCTTGTCCTATGACGTTCTTCGAAATGCTGCAACTGAACGCCCATTTACAGGTGAGTACACAGATACAGACAAAGTCGGTGTCTATAAGTGCAAGGCATGTAGCGCAGAATTATTCAGAAGTGAAACAAAGTTTCACTCAGGATGTGGCTGGCCCTCCTTTTACGCGCCAAAAGCCGATGATGCTGTTGAATTGATTGAGGATCGATCACTGTTCCCACGAGTTCGCACCGAGGTTCGATGTGCCGCATGCGGTTCTCATCTAGGTCATGTCTTTGAAGGCGAAGGGTATGAGGTACCAACAGATCAACGATGGTGCATCAACTCAGTCTCTTTGATGCTGGAGGAGATTTAACCTTTATAAAGAGAAGGTTGGATACTCATCTGTGACAAGCAGCAGTGCGTAGCCAACTACTCGGTTCCAGTAAGCAATTGTTCCAACAACTCCTTCTGCACAATATTCAGGGTAATTGCCTGTAAACAAAATGCTGAACCAACCAATTATGGTCAAAATCGCTGCATAGATTACATAGACAATTCCTACTAGATATAAAGGCAATGCAAGAAGCCACTTGATTAATGGAAGCCAACGATTTAACTGCTGCGCATCGACTTCAGGGAAGGTCACGCTAATTACATCATTTTCTTCAATTGATGGGTATTCATCGGTGAGCAACAACAAGTAGGCATCAACACGTGTCTGCAAAGACAGAAGTGCATCATTAAAGGCCAAGACATAACTTGGATAAACCTGGCGAACAATCAGAGCTAGGGCTGCAGGTAGAGCGAGCAAGCCTGCATAAACCCCCGACCTCCCATCAGAGAAGGCAGATGTTGGCGCGAATGAGGCCAGAAAGACCAAGGTCGGTGCTACAAGGATGATTCGGAAAAAGGCGGTGAGGCGGTTTCGTTCAGTCAGGGTTACATCGATTTGCGTCTCAATTTGATTGCTCATGCCCGCCAATCTACTCCTTTTGGATCGTAAGGTATTGCTTATTGCAGCCTCATTGCCGTACTTTTACAGTCGTTACAGAATTTCTTGCAGTATTTGTTGCAGTTCTACTAGTGGAGGAGGTGTTGAAATGGCCGGTATCAAAGAGGTTGCCGAAGAAGCGGGTGTATCAACCGCCACCGTTTCGCGTGCACTGCGCGGACTCCATCATGTCAATCAACAAACCCGCGACAAGATCATTGCAGCTGCAGAGAAGTTAAATTACCCCCTCAATAATGATCGACAGAGTTCAACCAATGGAAGAACTAACTCAGTTGGTGTTGTCGCTCCATACATTTCACGGTGGTACTTCTCGCAGGTAATCAGCGGCGCAGAACAAGCTCTGCGTGAAGCGGGCTTAGATCTACTGCTCTATAACTTTAGCCAAATGAAGGGTCGAGAGCGCCTCTTTCAGCACCAACTGCTCAAGGGTCGGGTGGATGCTCTGATTGTGATTTCACTGCCTCCGACTGAGGAAGAGTTTGATTCCATGCTCTCCTTAGGAATCCCCATCGCACTTGTTGGGATGGAGCATGAGAAGTGCGCATCAATTAAAATTGATGATGTTGCGGGGGCAAGAACTGCAACACAACACCTAGTAAATCAAGGTCATAAAAAGATTGGTTTAATGTCTGGAAGACCAGATGATCCATTTAACTTTTCGGTTCCACAAGATCGACGCAAAGGTTTTATGCAGGTCTTGGCAGAAAATGGTTTGGAATGGCTGCCATCTCGCGAGATTCATGGTGATTTCACGATGCACACATCATCGCGAGCGATGGATGATTTATTGGCTCGCCCTAATCGTCCAACAGCTATCTTTTGTGAATCAGATGAAATGGCGTTAGGAGCGATGCAGGCACTTCGCCGCCATGGATTAAAAGCACCTGATGACATCTCGATTATTGGTTTTGATGGACATGAGATGGCAGAGTTTTCAGAGCTAACAACTATCGAACAACCCGTAACCTTGATGGGTGAGATGGCGGCCTGGTCCATTATGGAGCGATTACGAAAGCCTGTAGTTGATCCACCTTCACTTGTATTGCCAACCACGCTTGTTGTTCGTAACTCCACCCGTCGGTTGTCTCCAGAAGAACAACCTCTCTGATGTAGCCTTATGGGCATGAGCGATCATTCGGTTTCAGCACCTAACTTGGCAGAGCTACAAACCCATCGCAGTGAAAAGTGGCGTGGATTTCCCAATGATGTTCTACCTTTGCCAGTTGCTGAGATGGATTTTCCCGTTGCCCAACCTATTCGCGAGTTGTTATCTGAAATGGTTGCACGATCAGATCTTGGATACTTAGCTGCTATTCCAGAGTTGGGTAAAGGCTTTGCCCATTTTGCCGGAACTCGTTGGAACTGGGAGGTTGACCCTCTACAGGTACGTGCCGCTACCGATGTGGGAGTTGCCGTAGTTGAGATTCTTCGGGTGTTCACACAACCTGGAGACTCAATTCTTTTGAGCTCTCCGGTTTATCACAACTTTTATAACTGGATTAATGAGACCAAGTTAAATCTTGTGGATGTTCCCTTTGAACGCACGGGTGATGAATCCAGAAATCCCTGGGAGATCAACTGGGATGGCATTGAAAAAGCCTATGCATCTGGATTAAAGGTTCACATTTTATGTAGCCCACACAATCCGTTGGGGCGCATCTATAGCAAAGAGGAGCTACTGCGATTAGTTGCACTAGCTAAACGATACGAGGTCTTAATAATCAGCGATGAGATTCATGCACCTCTTACCTTTAAAGGCAATACCTTTACTCCGATGTTGAGCTTAGGGTCAGATGCAGAAGCGGTCGCTATAACAGTTACGGCAGCATCTAAGGGCTGGAATATCGCCGGGCTAAAGTGCGCAATTATTGTTTCTCAAAATGAGGAAATAAAGAGTAAGTTAGCAACGATGCCAATGGCGGTTCACTATCGCGCATCGCTATTAGGAGGGTTTGCAACCGCCGTAGCCTTTGCAGAAGGTGAGGTTTGGTTGGATACGGTAATGGAAAATCTTGACCACAATCGACATATGATTAAGGAATTGCTAAGTTCTCAACTTCCATCAGTCCGATACCACATACCCGATAACAGTTATTTAGCCTGGTTGGATCTGGAAGCTCTCAATCTAGGAGATGATCCATCAATTACCCTTATCGAGAAGGGTCGCGTGGCATTTAATGCAGGCCACACCTTTGGCAAGCAATGCTCTCAATATGTTCGTTTAAACTTTGCAACTAGTCCAACGATAATTACCGAAGCGATTCACCGGATATCTAGAGCGATATAAATGCCAGACAAAAAGTATGATGTTGTCATCATTGGTGGTGGACATAATGGCTTGGTTGCAGCTACATACTTAGCTCGTGCAGGTAAATCAGTCAGAGTTCTTGAGGCTAACTCCGAGATAGGTGGTGCTTCGCAGAGCGTCAGAGCCTTCCCTGAATATGATGCACATTTATCCCGTTACTCCTATCTGATTGCATTATTGCCGGACAAGATCGTGGCCGACCTGGGTCTGTCATTTGAATGTCTTTCACGTGAGGTCTCTAGTTATACGCCATACGGAGAAAACAAAGGCCTATATGTGTCTAGAACATGGGATGCAAAGACGGAGCAATCATTTAATGAAATCGATCCTTCTGGAAAAGAGGGACAGGCTTGGCGGAGTTTTTATGCTGAGGTTGCCCAGTTTGCTGAACGCATTGCTCCAACCCTTCTTGAGCCCTTAAAGACTCGCAGTCAGTTACGAAAGCAGATTGAGTTAGATTCGATCTGGCAGTACCTAGTTGAAGAGCCGATCGGCAAGGTTATTACAGAAAGATTTGATAACGATGTTGTGCAAGGCGTGGTTCTTACCGATGCACTCATTGGAACCTTTGCATCCGCCTTTGATCTACAAGCAAATATCTGCTTTTTGTACCATCTCATTGGAAATGGCACAGGAGAATGGAAGGTCCCAAAGGGTGGAATGGGGGCACTAGTCAATGAGTTAGTAAGAGTTGCTACAGAAAGCGGAGTTGAGATTTCACTGAACTCGAAAGCAACACAGGTTTTATCAAGTGATACTGGGGTAGAAGTTTCGATTGAATCAGGAGAGGTAGTAATGGGTCAACATCTTCTTTCAAATGCTGCCCCGCAAGTATTAGCTAAACTTCGTGGTACATCTGCACCTAAAAGCCTTGATGGTTCTCAACTGAAAATCAATATCTTGTTAAAGAGATTGCCACAGTTAAAGTCGGGAATGGATCCGCGTCTTGCATTTGCCGGAACATTTCATGCAAATGAGAGCTTTACTCAATTTGAAGCAGTGTTTAAAGCTGCACAAGCTGGTGTGATGCCAGAAAAGATGCCTATTGAGATGTACTGCCACACCTTGACCGACCCATCGATATTGGGACAGGAGTTACAAGATGCTGGTTATCAAACCTTAACTCTCTTTGGTCTACATACTCCCGCAGCATTATTTGATAGAGATAATGATGCGGCGCGCGATAGGGCGATTAAATCAGCCCTGTCCTCTTTAAATGATTACTTGGCTGAGCCGATTGAAGATCTAATTGCAGCGATTGAGGTTAAAACCCCACTTGATATTGAGGAAGCGATCGCTTTGCCGAGAGGCAATATCTTTCATAAGGATTTGTCGATGCCCTTTCGCGAGGATGGAACACAACAATCGTGGGGTGTGGAGACCGATGATCCTCGAATCTTCATTTGTGGAGCAGGTGCGGTACGTGGCGGGGGAGTAAGCGGGATTCCTGGCCATAATGCGGCTATGGCCATCCTTTCTAACAATTAGACTTCTGCCATGAACCATCATCCTGAGACATCGGCGATTACAGCAGGCCGTCCTGAAGCGGCACCTGATGCTTCCATCAATCCACCAATTGTTGTTTCATCGACTTACCATGCAGGTGGACCGGTCGGTTATGGTCGATACGGAAATGAAAGTTGGAGCGCACTTGAAACTGCAATCTCTGAGTTAGAAGGTGGACAAACTCTCTCCTTCTCTTCGGGAATGGCAGCGATCAGCGCCGTCTTTTCAATTTTACCTATTGGCGCACCCGTCGTTGCATCAAATCAGGGCTACAGCGGAACCATGGGATTGCTTAACCAACATCATGCATCAGGGCGTCTAGAAGTTCGTTTTGTAGACATTACAAATACAGCTGAAGTTATCGCTGCCATGAAGGGTGCGGCCTTAGTGTGGTTGGAGTCTCCAACAAATCCATGTCTTGATCTTGCAGAGCTTCCAACAATTATCGCTGCTGCTAAGAAACTCTCGATTGGGGTTGGTGTTGATAACACATTTGCAACACCACTTGTTCAGCAACCCTTATCGATGGGTGCTGATGTTGTCATGCACTCTGTCACAAAGTTTTTAGCAGGTCACAGCGATGTTGTAATCGGCTCACTTTCAACTGCAGATACCGCCTTGTATAAGCGTTTAGAAGAGGCTCGTCGTTTCAATGGTGGTATCCCTGGCCCCTTTGAGGCATGGCTTGCCTTGCGAGGGCTACGCACATTTCCTGTTCGCTTTAGAGCCGCCGAGAGCAATGCGCAGCAGTTACTACCTCGTTTACAAGCTCATGCAAAGGTCACCAAGGTTCGTTACCCAGGATTTGGAGCGGTTATCTCCTTCGAGATTGATGGAAGTCCGGAGCAGGCGGACAAAGTCTGCCAGTCATCACGATTGATTGTTTATGCAACTAGCCTCGGTGGTGTCGAGTCAATATGGGAACGTCGGCGTCGCTGGGCGGGAGAAAGTCCATCAGTTCCTGAACAGTTAATTCGCCTCTCAGTTGGATGCGAGCATGTTGATGATATTTGGCAGGATATCGAGCAGGCTCTAACCTCTTTATAAAGATTTTTTCAGCAATTCAGAGTATTTTTATCCTATGTTTACAGCGATTCGTCGAACCTTCGCAGCGTTAACGGTGACGGTGCTGGCATTTCGCGCTGTTGCCTCTTTTTTGTCTTGGATAGAACATCAGGATGAGTCGGTTGCCGACACCTGGGTTGATGAAGATGAATTTGAAGATGCCTGAGGTTCAGTACATACCCGGAAGTTGCAACATAGGTAAGGGCGAAGTTCGCAAAAGACAGATGGTTGGCCTAGTAGGTCTATTTTTCTCAGTAGTTACCTTGCTGACATTTAATACCGTAGATACACCGACAGAGATACGTCTAGGAATCTTCTTTCCCTTGATGGTTGCCTCCGTTGGTTTTGTGCAATCTCGCTCTAAGTTTTGTTTAGCCTATGGTCTTGCAGGCACCTTCAATGTTGGCAAGATGGGCGATATCAAGCGGGTAGCAAGTAAAGAGGACAGAGCCGCTGATCGAAAGACCGCGCTCAAAATCCTTGGAAAATCATTTCTTCTAGCAGCTATAGCGACAGCGGTGGTCTTAGTACTACCCTTCTAATATGAAGATACAAATTCATACGCGCAACGCAAATTTGGCTGAAGATTTTAAAGAGATAGCAACTGAAAAACTTAACAGCATGGAGCGATTCAATGTTGTCATTGATCGCGTCGAAGTTGAAGTACTTCATGAAGCTAACCCTCATCAAGGAAAGCATAAACATAAAGTTTTTTTAACCTCACACGGCTCAGGCCCGTTGATTAGAGCAGAGGCAGCAGAGTTTAATGATGTAGCAGCCTTTGATATTGCGATCAAAGCCTTTGCCCTACAGATCAGAAAGATCCATGAGAAATCTAAGGATTATGATCGCCAGACTCTACGAAAGATGAAAACTGAGATCTAAACGATCTCACTTCCATCTTTACGTGTTGCAGTAAGGCTTGCTACAGCGGTAACCGTTAATGCCGCAACAATCACAAAGAGGCTAACCTCAATTGGCACGCTTGGAAGTGCAACACCGAAAATGTCGTAAATTCCAACACCATGGAAGGCCTCTATAAACATCTTAAATCCAATAAATGCCAGGATAAAGGAAAGACCCTTTGAGAGATATACCAAGCGTTGCAATAAACCTTGTAGCAAGAAGTACAGCTGGCGAAGGCCCATTAACGCAAAGATATTTGCGCACACAACGATATAAGGATCGCGTGTAATTCCAAAGATTGCAGGAATTGAGTCCAATGCAAAGACTAAATCTGTAAATCCAAGAGAGACTAAGGCGATGAAGAAGGTAGTTGCACCCTTTGATCGCATAAAGGTGATAACTCGATCTTCCTTCCACTCTTCTTCGCCCTTGTCTTCCTTCAGAAGGCGATAAGCGGTAAAGATTAGGAAGGCTCCAAAGATGAAAAAGGCACCAGAGAACCTTTCAATAATTGCACTTCCTGCTGCAATAAAGCCACCACGCAGCAACAGGGCAATAATGATTCCAAGTAAAAGCACCAGCTGCTGTTTTGTTTTTTCAACCTGCAATCGACTGAGGATGATGACAAAGACGAAGATGTTATCTACTGAGAGTGCGTACTCTGTCAGCCATCCAGCAAAAAACTCTTTTTGAGCATTTGGATCTGAAGTCCAATTAGGCAAAAAACTTCCAAAGATTAGGGCAGCGCTAACGTAAACAAAGGTCCAGATACCTGCCTCGGTCATACTTGTCTCTTTGTTACGACGAATAATCGCAAGAATGAGATCAAAGATAATTACTACAGAGAGTATGCCAAGGGTCAATAGCCAGGTAGTCGAAGATTCCATTGCGGTATTGTGTCAGTTAGTGGTGTACCCAGATGGTTGAAATAGCTGGAATTATCATCTTTCCATCACGGGCATCGACAACTCCAGCGCTTACGATGAGAAGCTTCCCGGTGATCTCCACCTCAATCGGGGAATTGGAGAGGTTCATGTAAATGGAAACATTTCCTCGACGTACCGCTAATAATGATGAACTCTTTGCCCCATGTTGTGGTGACTCAAACCAGTTGATCTCGCCCTGCCCAACAAGGTGATCTGATCTAAGTTTCAACGCTGTCCGATAAAGATTCAATGTGCTCTTGGGATCTATATTCTGCTTCTCAACGGTTAAACCTTGCCATTTGTCTGTCAAAGGCAACCACGGCGTGCCAGTTGTAAATCCAAAAGGAGCAGTTTCGCCTGACCACGGAAGAGGAACTCGTGCCCCATCGCGACCCTTTTGTTTTCCATTAGTCCTTAAATAAATTGGATCTTGTCGCGAGCTATCCGGAATATCTCCATCAGGAAGTCCCAACTCTTGACCTGCAAAAACATAGCAAGAACCTGGCAGTGCAAAAACAAATAGTGCCAATGCTCGCGCCTGAATTTCGCCAATACGGGATGTGACTCGAGGAGAGTCATGGTTGCTAAGAGCCCAGGTTGGAAGGGCTCCAACACTTTCCATTAACTCGATTGAACGTACAACTATCGCATAGAGAATCTCTGAATCAAATCGCGCATCCAGAAGATCAAAGTTAAATACTTGATGAAGCTCATCACCACGAACATATCGCGTTGCGTTAATTGGTGGATGCACCCAGGCCTCTGCAACCGCCAATATCTCTCGATCTTTATACGAGTCAAATAGTTTGCGCCATTGACGATAAATTTCGTGCACACCTTGTCGATCGAAGTATGGGACTGTGGGAAGTAGCGCATTTCGAATCTCTGGGTCCATCGAAACATCAAGTCGTAATGCATCGCTAATTCCCTGAGGATTTGGATGATTGGTTAATAAGTTCTCTTTTACTAAACCATGTGCAACATCTATTCGAAAACCATCAACTCCCAGATCTAACCAAAAGCGCAAGGTTTGTTCATAATCATTCGCTACATCTGAATTATCCCAATTAAGATCTGGCTGAGAGGAATCGAAGAGGTGGAGGTAAAACTGTCCATCATCGACCTGTGTCCATGAGGGTCCACCAAAGAGTGAGATCCAGTTATTGGGTGGAGCTCCATCCTCATTGGGATCATAAAAGTGGAAGCGATCCCGTTCAGGAGAACCACGCCCCGCCTTCAACGCCTGTTGGAACCAGATGTGCTGATCAGAAAAGTGATTGGGGACAACATCAACCAACACCTTTAGATGTAATGAATGTGCAACCTCAATCAATTTTTTTACATCATCAAGGCTTCCAAAGCGAGGATCCACATCGCGTGGGTCGGCAACATCGTATCCACCATCTTTGTTGGGAGATTTGTAAAATGGACTTAACCAAATTGCGTCTACACCTAAATCTTGTACATGCTGCAACTTAGATGTAATACCTTTTAAATCCCCTTCACCATCACCATTGCTATCAAAAAAAGATCGCGGGTAGATCTGATAGATCGTGGCTTCTTTCCACCACGGTGAGGATTTCATGGTGACAGGCTACGGACAGGCAAAATTCAAATCAATGCAAAAGAGATGTAACTACCCTTCCTATGTTTCGCTTTTATAACGTTTATACAGAGAGATACACTCAGACCATGAATCTGCATGAATTGACCCTCTACCACTGGTTAATTTCATGACGATAAATCGAGAAGAGGCCTTTAAAGAGGCGGGCTCTAGAATTCTTAACACACAATCATTTGTTCGTGCAGTGCTATCCGGTCGACGCAGAAATATGATGGTTGAGTTTGAAAGAGTTGACATTAGATTGGTTGAAATCAAGGGGGTTCTACACCTTCAATTAATGCAAAATGATGGTCGAGCAACTACCACTAAGAATCTTCAACCTTTAGCTTTTGAAGTAGATCAATTACTCAATAGCGGATATGCAAATATTTTAGTTGAAAGCACCGATGAGGCGTACTCAATCAGAATTACTAAAAGCGGGGATGCTCAAGTACACACTGAAAAGCGTCAATCTGAGCAGAATCTCTCGCATGATAAGAAAAAGGAAAGATTGCTCGATTCCAATGATCCATTCTTGCGGGAAGTGGGAATCGCAGATGCAAAGGGAGTTATTAAGCCCTCTCGTCAGGATAAGTACAAACAAGTCGAAGAGTTTTTACGTCTGTTGTCTCCAGCACTTAATGCGGCAATTGAGGCAGGGCAAATCCACAAGCCGACAAAAGAGAACCCTTTACGCATTACGGATCTTGGTTGCGGACATGCGTACTTAACATTTGCTGCGCATCAATTCTTGATTAACTCTGGAATTCCAGTTGTAGTCACCGGAATTGATGTACGGCCCGAGTCTAGAGATCGAAACAATTCGATCGCTGAAAAATTAGGTATAACTAAAACAATCACCTTCAAAGCAGAGGAAATTTCAAAAACAACATCAGATTCAGCGGATATTGCAATCGCCCTTCATGCCTGCGATACCGCGACTGATGATGCGATCGCTTGGGCGGTAAATGGCCAGGCGAAGCTGTTATTGATTGCACCATGTTGTCATCACGATATTCAAAAGCAGATAGAGATAGCTCCCGAGCCATGGGGCGCGATAACAAAGTTTGGATTAATGAAGGAGCGCCTGGGAGATCTGCTT
>LIAM01000009.1 GCA_001438925.1 Actinobacteria bacterium BACL15 MAG-120619-bin91
TTGAATTTTATCGTGGTGTGTCTATGGTCAACATTGAACTTGAAACTGGCCGCACACATCAGATTCGTGTTCACTTTTCTGCGCTACACCACCCACTTGTTGGTGACACCACTTATGGCGCAGATCCAGTCCTGGCAAAGAGTTTGCAGATGTCCAGGCCATGGCTTCACGCCGCCGAACTACGCTTTGCCCATCCAGCCACCGGGCAGGCCCTTAACTTCAACGCCCCTTATCCAGCCGATCTCACACGCTCTCTGGCGTTGCTTTCCGACGCGGTTCTGCCGTAGCCACTAATCTCGCCAATCATGTCCTCAGAAAATTTCGTCCATCTGCATGTCCATACCGAGTATTCGATGCTCGATGGCGCAGCTCGTGTTGGGGATTTGATGGCCGAGGTCAAGGCGCAACGCATGCCAGCTATTGCCATGACAGATCACGGAAATGTTTTTGGTGCCTTTGAGTTTTATAAGGCGGCCAAAAAAGCTGATGTAAAACCAATCATTGGCATCGAGGCCTATGTTGCACCCGAATCTCGATTTGATAAGAAGCGGGTTCAGTGGGCCGATGGTGGCGAGGATGATGTTTCAGGTGGTGGCGCATATACCCACATGACGATCTTGGCTGAAAATAATGAAGGTCTGGCTAATCTATTTAGGTTGTCATCTCTTGCCTCCCTCGAGGGGTATTACTACAAGCCCCGAATGGATCGTGAACTTCTTGCAATATATGCAAAGGGGTTGATTGCGACAACTGGATGTCCTGGAGGAGAGATTCAAACCCGCTTACGTATGGGTGCCTACAAAGAAGCGATTAAGGCGGCCAGTGCATATCGCGATATTTTTGGCAAGGAAAACTTTTATCTCGAAATCATGGATCACGGAATCGAGATCGAAGCTCGTGTGAAAGCGGATTTGATGAAGCTGGGAAAAGAGCTTGGCCTGCCATTACTTGCAACAAATGATTTGCACTACACACGACAAGAAGATGCGGGTGCGCACGAGGCGTTGCTGTGCGTTCAATCAGGTTCCACTTTGGCAGATCCCAAGAGATTTAAGTTTGATAATGACTCCTTTTATGTAAAGACCGCCTCGCAGATGCGTGAGCTATTTAAAGAGATTCCGGAAAGCTGCGATAACACCTTATTAATTGCAGAGCGTTGCAACATCACCTTGCGCGAAGGTGAAAACTTACTTCCACAGTTTGAGGTACCAGCGGGTGAAACAGAAGACTCTTGGTTAAAGAAGGAGGCAGAGCGTGGCCTGAAGGAACGGTTAGGCGCACGCATCACACCTGCTCATGAAGATCGGCTGAAGTACGAACTCGGTGTCATGGAGAAGATGGGTTTTCCCGGTTACTTTCTCGTTGTTGCCGACCTTGTAGGTCATGCAAAGAAGGTTGGAATTCGAGTTGGTCCGGGTCGAGGATCTGCTGCTGGATCATTGGTTGCATACTCACTGGGAATTACCGGTTTAGATCCGCTAGAACATGGTCTCTTGTTTGAGCGATTCCTCAATCCTGAGCGTATCTCTATGCCTGATATCGACTTGGACTTTGATGAGCGTCGCCGCAGCGAAATGATCCGATACGCCACTAATAAGTATGGTGAAGATCGCGTTGCACAGATCATTACCTACGGAACAATTAAATCTAAGCAAGCGATTAAGGATTCAACCCGTGTTCTTGGTTATCCATATGTTGTCGGAGAAAAGTTAACGAAGGCGCTTCCACCATCAGTTATGGGTAAGGATATTTCGCTCAGTGGAGTCTTTGATTCAAAGGATGATCGTTACGGCGAAGCAGGCGAGTTCCGTTCTCTGTACAACTCAGATCCAGATTCAAAGCGTGTCGTAGATACCGCTCGTGGCCTTGAAGGTTTGAAGCGTCAATGGGGCGTACACGCAGCTGGTGTGATTCTTTCACGTGAACCATTGTTGGATGTTATTCCGATTCATCGTCGTGAAGCAGATGGTGCCATTATCACCCAGTTTGATATGGGTGCGTGCGAGGCAACTGGTTTGCTCAAGATGGACTTTTTGGGATTACGAAATCTTTCCGTCCTTGATGATTGTCTGCTTAATATCAAAGCAAATCAAGGTAAGGATGTAGTCCTTGAAGACTTAACTCTGGATGATCCCAAGACATATCAACTTTTAAGCCGTGGAGATACATTGGGTGTATTCCAGCTCGATGGTGGACCAATGCGAGCATTGCTAAGGAGCATGTCCCCAGATTCCTTTGAGGATATTTCAGCTGTTATTGCTCTGTATCGACCAGGACCTATGGGTGAAAATGCGCACAACAATTATGCAGATCGCAAAAATGGTCGCAAACCCGTTGAGCCAATCCACCCTGAACTATCTCAACCGCTCAATGAGATCTTGGGTGATACCTATGGATTAATCGTGTATCAAGAGCAGGTAATGGCGATTGCGCAAAAGGTTGCAGGATTTACTCTGGGTCGCGCAGATCTTTTGCGTAAGGCGATGGGTAAGAAAAATAAGGAGATTTTGGATAAGGAGTATGTGCCCTTCGAAGCGGGTATGAAGGAAAATGGCTTCTCAACCGCTGCGATCAAACGTCTCTGGGAAGTTCTGATTCCCTTCTCTGATTACGCATTTAACCGCGCACACTCTGCAGGTTATGGAGTTGTCTCGTACTGGACCGCATACTTAAAGGCTAACTATCCAACCGAGTACATGGCGGCACTTTTAACCTCAGTCCGCGATGACAAGGATAAATCCGCCTTGTATCTATCTGAATGTCGCCGAATGGGAATTAAGGTTCTGCCTCCAGATGTCAATGAATCTGATGCCGAGTACACACCACGCGGAGTAGATATTCGTTTTGGTCTTGCCGCTATCAGAAATGTCGGAGAAGGCGTTGTTGGATCTATCAAAAACGCGCGAGATAACAAGGGACGCTACACATCATTTGGTGATTTCCTAGCAAAGGTAGATGCACAGGTGTGCAACAAGAAGACAATTGAATCGCTCATTAAGGCTGGAGCTTTTGGTTCTCTAGGATCAACTCGTAAGGGGCTGATCGCTGTTCACCTTGAAGCGATCGACTCTGTTATCGAATCCAAGCGTGCAGAAGCGATTGGTCAATTTGATCTCTTTGGTGGCGAAGCTGTCACCGCGGTATCTGGATTAGATATTGAAGTTCCAACTGGAGAATGGGATAAAGCGATGTTGCTCTCTTATGAGCGCGAGATGCTGGGGTTATACGTTTCAGATCACCCATTGCTTGGCGTCGAGCATGTTTTGCGAGCAAATACAGATATGTCAATCAGCGAATTAGTTGATGATGGTGCACAACATGAATCAATCGTCACCATTGGTGGATTGATCACCAGTGTTACGCGCAAGGTTTCACGTCAAGGTGCTTCATGGGCGGTTGTCACAGTCGAAGATCTAGAAGGCGCACTCGAAGTGCTCTTCTTTGCTAATACATACAACCAGTATTCGATGTCATTGACTGAAGATCGGATCGTTACGATTCGCGGACGAATTGATCGTCGCGAAGATGCCTTGCGTTTCACCGCACTAGAAATGTCGATGCCAGATATCAATGCTGGACCTACAGGGCCACTAGTTATCTCATTACCAATTCAGCAATGCACGCCACCTGTTGTAGATCGTATAAAAGAGATTCTGCGCTCACATCCCGGTAAGCGAGAGGTTCATTTACAGCTTCTCGATAATGGAAGTAGCACGTTGATGAAGGTGGATGCATTGATCACATCATCACCAAGTTTGAGCGCTGATTTGAAATCTATTCTGGGCCCTAACTGCCTGGTTTAAATTGAAGGGCGAGGGTTGCCGCCTTGCCATTACAATTGCACCATGATTCGTACCGTAGACCTGCGCGGGCGATCCCTATCTAAAGCCCAATACAACGCTGAACTTCCTCGAGCAACACTCAATGTGGCAGAGGCGATGCTGCTGATCGAGCCCATTCTGGAGAGAGTAAAGAATGGAACCCAGGCAGATCTCATCGCGTTAGCTCAAGAGTTTGATGGCGTTACACCAGCCAGTATTCGAGTTCCTCAAATCGCATTAGATCAAGCGCTTTCACAATTAGATCCTGCAATTCGAACCGCATTGGAACTATCTATTTCACGAATCACCAAGGTTCATAGTGATCAGTTGCGCACCTCTACAACGACAACAGTTGTCGATGGCGGAACAGTTACAGAAAAATGGATCCCAGTTGATCGTGTAGGCCTCTATGTTCCTGGTGGTCGTGCGGTTTACCCAAGCAGCGTGATGATGAATGTTATTCCAGCCCAGATTGCAAAGGTGCAATCAATAGCAGTTGCATCACCACCTCAAAAAGATTTTAGCGGCTTGCCCCACCCAACAATTCTTGCAACCTGTGCGCTTCTTGGAATCACCGAGGTCTATGCGGTCGGGGGAGCACAAGCGATCGCACTCTTTGCTTACGGCATGGAGGGTGTGTGTGAAAAAGCAGACCTCGTAACAGGACCTGGAAATATTTATGTAGCTGCCGCCAAACGTGCACTGCGGGGAATCATCGGAATTGATTCTGAGGCAGGTCCAACGGAGATTGCAATCCTTGCCGACTCATCTGCAATCGCAGCAGATGTAGCCGCTGATTTGATTAGCCAAGCTGAACACGATGTTATAGCGGCGGCGGTATTAGTCACCGATTCAGTTGAGTTAGCACAAGCTGTTGAAGCAGAGCTATCAGTTCGTGCTGCCGCAACAAAGCACAGCGATCGAATCAAGAGCGCACTTTCTGGCGTGCAATCAGCGATCGCTTTGGTAGATGATATGAAGCAAGGCTTAGATGTTGTTAACGCGTATGCGGCAGAGCACTTAGAGATTCAGACTCGTAACTCACGCCGTGATGCTGAAAAGATACGTAACGCTGGCGCGGTATTTATCGGACGATTCTCACCGGTTTCATTAGGTGATTACTCTGCAGGTTCAAATCACGTCTTACCAACTGGTGGATGTGCATGTCATTCAAGCGGTCTTTCAGTGCAGACATTTCTTCGTGGATTGCACTTTATCGAGTATGACCAAAAAGCATTTACTGAGATTGTCGATACTGTTGTGACCTTGGCTAACTCTGAGGATCTACCCGCACATGGTGAAGCAATGACAGTTCGCTTGGAGAATTTGTCATGAGTTGGCCAAGCTGGTTACCTCTGTGCGAAACTCTGCGTCCATTGTCACCGTATGGTGCTCCACAACTTCCGGCAGAAGCTGTGCTTAATACAAATGAAAACCCATACTCACCATCACCAGCGTTACAGAAGGCGATTACCGATGCTGTTGCACAAGTGGCAGCTGATTTAAATCGATATCCAGATCGTGATGCAACCGTTTTGCGCACGAAACTTGCTACCTACATCAACGAGAGAAGTGGTACCGATTTTTCTCTCGAAAATATCTGGGCAGCTAATGGTTCAAACGAGATTATTCAATCGATTTTCTTAGCCTTTGCCCAAGGTCCAGTTCTGGGCTTTA
This sequence comes from Actinobacteria bacterium BACL15 MAG-120619-bin91, assembly GCA_001438925.1. Lineage (GTDB taxonomy): Bacteria > Actinomycetota > Actinomycetes > Nanopelagicales > Nanopelagicaceae > Planktophila. Next base: position 5,499 of record LIAM01000009.1, read on the forward strand.
CCCCTTCATATTCAATGCACCCGCTGATCGCGAAAACAACTGGTGCTCAGTGGATTGATGGAAAGCGAAACCTTGATTTCTCTCTCAACACCGATGATGCTGTTACCGAAATCATCAAGAACAAGCCAACCCTTACCTTTATTACAACTCCTAATAATCCGACAGGTGGTGCTGTCACAATTGAGGCGATTCAAAAGTTGGCCGACGCAGCACAATCTGTTGGGGGATTACTTGTAGTTGATGAGGCGTATGCGGAGTTTTCACAGGAGCATTCTGCTGTAACTCTCATTTCAAAAAATCCACATGTAATAGTTATTCGCACTATGAGCAAGGCCTTTGCCTTTGCTGGAGCACGTGTTGGTTATCTTGTCAGTGATGAAGCGGTCAAAGATGCGATGATGATTGTTCGTCTGCCGTATCACCTCAGCGCTCTGACCCAAGCGGCAGCCCAAGTAGCCATCGATCACCGCGCTGAATTATTGGGTGGAGTTTCAACCTTGATTGCTGCTCGAGCAGAGCTCGTCGATGCATTGCATCAGATGGGGTTGCAAACTATTCCAAGCAGTGCCAACTTCATTCTCTTCACAGGCTTCAAGCAGGATGCGCCACAACTATGGGCAGCCCTGCTGGAAAAGGGTGTTCTGATTAGAGATGTGGGATTATCAGGGTACTTAAGAACCACGATTGGCAATGAAGCCGAGAATCAATTGTTTATTTCAGCCCTCAAAGAGCTCATTTAAAGGAGATACCCATGAGAACAGCACGCGTCGAAAGAAAGACAAAAGAGTCGCATGTACTCGTCGAGCTTAATCTTGATGGCCAGGGCATCATCGATGTCGACACTGGCGTACCTTTCTTTGATCACATGATGTCTCAATTAGGTAAGCACTCAGGTTTTGATTTAAAGGTTAAGACAACAGGGGATGTTGATGTTGATTCACACCACACAGTTGAAGATACATCTCTTGCATTTGGACAGGCACTTCGCGAAGCGTTGGGGGATAAGGCTGGCATCCGTCGCTTTGGAGATTCAATGGTTCCACTTGATGAAGTGCTAGTTCAGGCTGCGGTTGATCTTTCAGGTCGCCCATACCTAGTGCACCGTCAACCTGAAATCGTTGAACTGATTGGCACATTTGATACAACTCTCGGAAAGCATATTTGGGAATCAATTGTTGCTGAAGCACGTATCGCGTTGCATATCCGCGTACTTGAAGGTCGCAACGCCCACCATGTTTTTGAAGCACAGTTCAAGGCGGTCGCTCGCGCATTGCGTGATGCGGTTTCACTTGATGGCAGAGTTGCCGGAATCCCATCAACAAAAGGCTCTCTTTGATCGCAATTCTTGATTACGGATCTGGAAATCTACGATCTGCAGAGCGGGCATTTGCAACGGCAGGTAATGATGTAGTTGTTACCTCTGATCGCACTATCGCACTTGAGGCGCAAGGTTTAGTAGTTCCAGGTGTTGGCGCATTTGCAGCATGCATGAGTGGATTAAATGGTGTTGATGGCGCAGCTATTGTGCGAGAGCGTTTAGCCAAGGAACGCCCAACTTTAGGTATCTGTATCGGCATGCAAATTATGTTTAGCCACGGAACTGAGCACTCTGACACCGCTCCACATGCAGGTGTGGGCGTGTGGGATGGAACGGTTTCTCAATTAGCTGCACCAATTTTGCCTCACATGGGTTGGAACACGGTAGATGTTGATTTAGATTCAATTTTGTTTAAAGGAATCGAAGCAGAGTCTTTTTACTTTGTGCACTCATACGCTGCTAAGAGCGCAGTCGGAGAAATGCAGGCTTGGAGCACGCATGGTGAAAGATTTTTAGCAGCGGTCGAAGATGGATATATGAGCGCAACTCAGTTTCACCCTGAAAAATCAGGGGCTGCTGGGCTTGCTTTGATTAAGAACTGGGTGGGATCGCTATGAGTTATTTAGAGCTTCTTCCAGCCGTTGATGTAAAGGATGGCCGTGCGGTTCGTCTTGTTCAAGGAGAACTAGACAAGGAAAGTATCTACGGGGCACCTCTTGATGTTGCCCTTGAGTTTCAAGCAGCAGGTGCTGAATGGCTTCACCTAGTAGATCTTGATGCAGCCTTTGGTCGTGGAGAAAACTCTGCCTTGTTAGCTGAAGTTGTTGGAAAGTTGGATATCAAGGTCGAACTATCCGGTGGAATTCGTGATGATGAATCGTTGCGCCGTGCTCTTGCTACCGGTTGTCGACGTGTGAACTTAGGAACTGCAGCGCTTGAAGATCCTGAATGGACTGCGCGAGTAATTGCAGAGCATGGTGATCGAATCGCAGTTGGTCTAGATGTTCGTGGACATACCTTGGCGGCACGTGGTTGGACAAAAGAGGGGGGAGATTTATTTGAAACCCTTGAGCGCTTAGATCGCGATGGTTGCGCTAGATATGTTGTAACAGATGTTGCTAAGGATGGAACCCTAGCTGGACCAAATATTGAACTCTTGAAATCGGTATGTGCAGCAACTAGCAAGCCGGTGATTGCAAGTGGTGGAATCTCATCATTAGCTGACATCGCAGCACTTGCGACACTTCGCGCTACCGGTGTTGAAGGCGCAATTGTTGGCAAGGCTTTATATGCAGGAAAGTTCACTTTGCAAGAAGCGCTCAAGGTCAGCGGAAAATGACGCTATCTGTTCGCATCATTCCCTGCCTCGATGTCACCGATGGTCGAGTTGTTAAAGGCGTTAACTTCACCGATCTTGTTGATGCAGGCGATCCCGTTGAGATGGCAGCTTTGTACAACACCGAAGGTGCAGATGAGTTAACATTTTTAGATATCTCAGCAAGTGTTGCCGGACGCGAAACAACTCTTGATGTTGTTCGACGCACCGCAGAACAGGTATTTATTCCACTGACTGTTGGTGGCGGTATCCGAAGTGTTGAAGATGTCGACCGTCTACTGCGCGCCGGAGCTGACAAGGTTTCAATCAATACATCAGCGCTTGCACGTCCACAATTGATCGCAGAAATTGCGGATCGATTTGGTTCACAGGTTTTAGTTCTTTCAGTAGATGCACGACGTGCTCGCACCGATTCAGGTTTTGAAGTAACAACTCATGGTGGACGACAAAGCGCAGGTGTTGATGCACTTGCGTGGGTTGAGCAAGCTTGCGCACTTGGTGTCGGTGAGATCCTGCTTAATTCAATGGATGCAGATGGAACACGTGCAGGGTATGACATCGGAATGATTACAGCGGTTCGTGCTGTTTCAAAGGTTCCTTTGATTGCCAGTGGTGGCGCAGGTTCGCTAGAAGATTTCTCGGCCGCCCTCGATGCAGGAGCAGATGCGCTGCTGGCTGCGAGTGTTTTTCACTTCGGAGTTCACCGCATAGGTGATGTGAAGAGGTATCTAGGTACGCACAATTATCCGGTGCGCGCCGTTGCCGTTCGGTAAGGCAGAATAAGCACATGACAACTCTGGATCCGCAGGTAGCTGCACTCCTTAAAGATCCGGATGCCTTGATTCCTGCAATTGTGCAAGACTCAACAAGTAAAGAAGTTTTGATGCTGGCGTACATGAACGCTCAATCACTGGAACTTACTCTGACAACTGGAAAAGCAACCTACTGGTCGCGCGGCCGCAATGAGTTATGGGTCAAGGGTGCGACTTCAGGGCACTATCAAGATGTGCAATCAATTACTTTGGACTGTGATGGTGATGCATTAATCATGCAGGTAATCCAAACTGGTGCGGCTTGCCATACCGGAGATCGCACCTGTTTTCATACGCCACTAGAGCTGCGATCGTAAACAATGAATCTAGAAGAGTTTCGCGCCTACGCAAAGGTTTCAAATGTCATTCCTGTATCGCGCAAATTGTTAGCTGACTCTGAAACTCCACTGGGGGTCTATAAGAAATTAGCAAAGAGTGCTGCAAATACATTTCTCCTAGAGTCTGCAGAACATGGCGGAGCTTGGTCTCGTTACTCATTTATCGGTGTTCGCAGCGAAGTGACATTGAGTGAAAAAGATGGATTGGCGTATTGGCAGGGGAGCGCTCCAGCCGGTGCTCCCACTGGGATCGATCCATTGGAAGCGCTACGACTTTCTGCTGCACATTTGAAATCACCCAAGATTGCAGGTTTACCTCCACTGACAGGTGGATTAGTTGGCTTCATGGGGTATGACGTAGTTCGTCGATTAGAGAAACTGCCATCGTTAGCGCAGAGAGATATTCCTCTTCCAGAGCTCTCTTTTATGCTCACCAGTGATTTAGCGGTGATGGATCACAGCGATGGAACCATCACATTAATTGCCAATGCGATTAATTGGGATGGAAGCGATGATCGAATCGATGAGGCGTATGCATCATGCGTTGAACGTTTAGATCGCATGCAGGCAGATTTAGCGATCTCACTTCCCGGTGATGCCGCAGCTATTCCTGATTTTTCGCTGCCGGATTACACAGGAAATATCTCGGCAGATGAGTTCAAGAATAACATCGCACAAGTTAAGGAAGAAATTTTGGCAGGTGAGGCCTTTCAAGTTGTTTTGTCCCAACGCTTTGCAATGCCTTGCACCGCAGATGCGATCGATGTGTACAGAATGCTTCGCCTTAACAATCCATCGCCATATATGTACTTATTCCGCTTTACGGACGGAATTGAAATTGTTGGCTCTAGCCCAGAGGCGCTAGTCAAAGTTAATCAAGAGGATGTGATGATCCATCCAATCGCAGGTACTCGTAAGCGGTCTGCTAATCCTGAAGAGGATCATCGATTAGGTGAAGAGTTACTGGCCGATCCTAAAGAGCGCGCAGAACACTTAATGCTGGTAGATCTTGGAAGAAATGATTTAGGTCGAGTCTGTGCACCTGGTTCAGTTGAAGTTGTTGATTTCATGCACATCGAGCGTTACTCACATGTAATGCATATTGTTTCAACAGTTATTGGAAAGCTTTCAAAGAAATCTTCACCAGTTGATGCGCTCTTTTCAGTATTCCCGGCAGGCACCTTGTCAGGTGCTCCCAAGCCTCGTGCAATGGAAATCATCGAAGAGTTAGAAACAACTAGACGTGGAGTTTACGGCGGAATAGTTGGATATATTGATTTCACAGGAAATCTAGATACCTGTATTGCAATAAGAACTGCGCTACTGCATAAGGGAACCGCTTATGTGCAAGCAGGGGCCGGCGTTGTCGCCGACTCAGATCCTGAGTCAGAGAATCAAGAGTGTCGCAATAAGGCGGCAGCGGTTTTGACGGCGGTACATGCAGCTAATCGATTGGTGCACAAATAATGAAAGAGTTTCTTCCAATCATCATCTCGCTAGTAGTTGTTTTCGCCCTGGTTGTTATTATTTCTAAGAGATTCAAACTCTCTTCACGTTACGAACGCAAGCCACGCCAACTCAATACCTGGAGCGCACTTGACCATGGAATTGATCCAACGGTGGACGAAAAGTTATGAGCGTTCTAGCATCAATCATCGAAGGAGTGCGCGAAGATCTAGCGGCTAGACGACTTCCGATGGCGCAGTTACAAGAAGCGCTTGAAACTGCGCCTGCAGTACGTGACTGCCTACCAAATCTATTAACTGAAGATATTTCTTTAATTGCAGAGGTGAAGAGATCCTCACCTAGCAAAGGTGCCTTGGCAACAATTACAGATCCTGCAGGCTTAGCCGCTGCCTATGAGGAAGCTGGTGCACATGTTGTCAGCGTTCTCACTGAACAGCGCCGATTTGGCGGATCTCTTGCCGATCTAGATGCGGTCAGAAAAGCTATAGATCTTCCTATCCTTCGCAAGGATTTCATGGTTGATGAATATCAATTTTACGAAGCACGTGCACATGGTGCAGATGTGGTTCTGTTAATTGTTGCAGCGTTAAGTAAAAATCAGCTTGAAGATTACTTTCATTTAGCTAAGGAACTTGGGATGAGATCTTTGATTGAGGTACATACCCATGATGAGTTAGAAAGTGCCCTCGAGATTTCGCCAGAGATCATCGGCGTGAACTCTCGTAATCTGAAAACATTAGATGTCGATGCAAAATCATTTGCTGAACTCATTCCACAGATTCCATCAACAATGGCTCGCGTTGCAGAGTCTGGAATCTCCACTCGCCAAGAGGTTGCATTTGCTCAAGAGTGTGGAGCGACCGCAATATTGGTTGGAGAAGCCCTTGTCCGTTCAGGATCTCCATCAGTTGCGATCGACCAATTGCTCGGTAGGCTTCAACTATGAGCAGCGCGGGGCGTTTTGGAGAGTATGGTGGTCGCTTCGTTCCTGAGGCTTTAATTGGTGCACTCAATGAGTTGGAGATCGCACATAACACCGCACAAAATGATCCACTGTTTTTAGCAGAGCTTGCAGAGTTGCACCGAACTTATACAGGCCGCCCCAGCATCATTACGGAAGCGAAGAGATTTGCTGAGTACGCGGGTGGTGCCCGAATCTTTCTTAAGCGTGAAGATCTCAACCACACCGGTTCGCACAAGATCAACAATGTTTTAGGTCAAGCGCTACTTACAAAGCGCATGGGTAAAAAGCGCATCATCGCCGAAACTGGTGCCGGCCAACATGGAGTCGCATCAGCAACAGCGGCCGCATTAATGGGTCTGGATTGTGTCGTGTACATGGGAGAAGAAGACACCCGTCGTCAGGCGCTCAACGTTGCTCGCATGAAGTTATTGGGTGCCGAAGTTGTTCCAGTTACATCAGGATCACGAACCCTTAAAGATGCAATTAATGAAGCAATGCGTGATTGGGTCACCAATGTTGCAGATACACATTACTTATTAGGCACCGTTGCAGGACCTCATCCATTCCCAACGATGGTGCGTGATTTTCACAAGGTAATTGGCGAAGAGGCACGTGAACAAATGCTTGCCTTGACCGGAAGACTTCCCGATGCGATCTTGGCATGTGTTGGCGGTGGCTCTAATGCAATTGGAATCTTCAACGCATTTATTCCAGATAGTGCAGTTCGATTGATCGGCCTTGAAGCAGGTGGAGATGGTGTCGAAACCGGACGTCATGCAGCAACAATTACTGGGGGAACTCCGGGAGTTTTACATGGAACACGTTCCTATGTTCTGCAAGATGCTAATGGGCAAACAGTTGAATCCCATTCAATTTCTGCCGGTTTAGATTATCCAGGTGTTGGACCAGAGCATGCATACCTGCATGACATCGGACGTGCTGAGTATCGCGCAATCAATGATGATGCTGCGATGGCAGCCTTTTCCTTGCTGAGCAAGACAGAGGGAATAATTCCTGCAATTGAAACGGCACACGCATTAGCCGGAGCACTAGTTGTCGGAAGAGAGCTTGGTCCTCAAGCCAATCTCTTAATCAACCTTTCCGGTCGTGGCGATAAGGATGTTCAAACCGCAGCGCAGTACTTTGGAATTCCACTGTAATGACTCAACTTGATGCGGTCATGGCAAAGGTTCGCGCAGAAAATCGCGCAGCACTTATCGCATACATTCCAGCAGGGTTTCCCTCGAAACAGGGGTGCGCAAAAGCTATTCAAGCACTTGCCGATGCAGGAGTAGATGCAATTGAGATCGGCTTTCCTTACAGCGATCCAGTAATGGATGGGCCGATAATTCAAGAGGCGGCAGAGATTTCCCTTAAAGGTGGAACAAATGCAGCAGATGTTTTTGCTACGCTAAAAGTAGCAACCGATACCGGAGTTGCAGCTGTAGTCATGACCTACTGGAATCCCATCGAGCGTTACGGCGTAGATCAGTTTGCACAATCGATCGCAGACAATGGGGGATCAGGTGTAATTACACCTGATTTAACAATTGAAGAGTCTGATCGCTGGTTAGCCGCAACTATTAGGAGCCAGATTAATCCGATTTATGTTGTTGCCCCAAGTACCAATGACTCTCGCCTAGCTGCAGTTACCTCGAAAACTGGAGGCTTTGTCTATGCGGCTAGCTTGATGGGTGTTACAGGAACTCGAACAACGGTCTCCTCAGATGCCAGCAACTTAGTGTCTCGAGTGCGGGCTGTTTCAAATCTTCCGATCTCTGTTGGCTTGGGGGTATCAACACGCGAACAAGCAAAATCCCTTGCCGCGTACGCAGATGGTGTGATCGTTGGTTCAGCATTCATTAAACTGCTCCTAGAGGCAGAGAGTGAAGAAAAAGGGTTGGATGCAATATCCCATCTGGCAAAAGAGTTAGCGTTAGGAGTACGTGAGGGACGGTGAAGAGGTTCCTAGTAAGTAATCAACCTTGGTTAACCCTTTTATCGCGGTTAATTTTGGGTGGAGTTCTCCTTGCTGCCGGTGGATTAAAGGTTGGAAAACCAACTGAGTCTGCAAATGCGACAGCTGCATACAAGATTCTGCCAACTGATCTAGCTCATTTAGTTGGCTACGCCCTACCGTGGATTGAAGTTGCAGGTGGTCTTCTCTTAATCCTTGGGATAATGGTTCGGTACTCCGCAATCTTCAGTGGTCTACTCATGATTATTTTTATTGGAGCGATCGCATCTGTGTGGGCCAGAGGCATGCTCATCGATTGTGGCTGCTTCGGGGGCGGGGGAGAGATCGACCCATCTCTCAAGTCTCAGGTTCATCGCGCCTATTTCACAGAAATAATGAGGGATTTGGGGTTGGCTCTCTGCGCCCTGTATCTATACTTTTTCCCATATGGAAAGTTCAGTGTTGAAAAATTAGCTCAACCAATCGAGGAGAAATAATGGCACAGCAAGTAGCTAAGAAGGCAGACAACACAACCCGCTGGATCGTCATTGCGATGGTCTCCCTTGTTGTTGTTACTGGTGTTGTGTTTTCAATCTTTGGTCAAAGCAGCAAGGAGAGCGCTTCAATTGCAGCACTCGATGGTTACACATTAAAGCCAGCTGTAACTTCCACCATTGATCCTAATAATGGCTCTGCGATCACCTTTGATAATGGCGCAGTAACCACGATCGATGTTTGGGAAGATCCTCAGTGCCCTGTATGTAAGTACTTTGCTGATGCAAATGGAGATTATCTTGACTCCTTAATCCGTGAAAAGAAGGCAACGGTGAGATATCACGTACTTTCATTCTTGGGAGATGAATCAGTTCGCGCCGCAAACGCTTCATTTTGTGCAGCAGATGAAGGCCAGTATCTAGATTTCCACAAAGCCTTGTACACCGTTCAATCTCAACTAGAAAACTCAGGCTTCTGGAGTAACGAGAGTCTTGTCAATATTGGTAAAAAGATCGGCATTATGTCCACCAACTTTGAGGATTGTGTGACCAAGGGATCAAAGGTTGACTTAGTTCAGGCAAACTCTGATTCGATGTCAAAGTATGGCGTTCAGGGAACCCCGACGGTGTTTATCAACGGCAAGTTGTGGGAGCGGAAACAAAATGCCTTTGTTCCTGAAGAATTTAAAGCAGCTGTTGAGAATGGGTAAACTTTGGAGCTAGCTTTTCCAACTCCAACTCAGTCGGTGTTGGAGATTGGTCCTTTAACTATTCATTACTACGCCCTCTGTATCATCACAGGAATAGCGGTGGCGATTTGGTTGGGTAATAAGAGATTCAACTTTAAAACCGCACAAGGACAATCAGTTGTCTCTGAAGTTGCATTTGTTGCAGTTCCATCAGGAATAATTGGTGGTCGCATCTATCACGTGATCTCCTCACCTAACGCTTACTTTGGTAAAGGTGGAGAGCCTGTCGATGCCCTCAAAATTTGGGAGGGTGGACTTGGGATCTGGGGCGCAATCTCCATTGGATTATTAGGGGCATATCTGCGCTATAAATCCCTGGGCAAGAAGGTAGAGCTTCCATCCTTTGCTGTTTTTGCAGATGCTCTAGCTCCAGGAATTTTATTTGCACAAGCGATTGGACGTTTTGGAAACTGGTTTAATGGTGAGCTATTCGGAAGGCCGTTAGATTCCTGGTGGGCAGTTGAAATTCCTTCCAGGTATAGACCAAGTGGTTACAGCCAATTTGAATCCTTTCATCCAACATTTTTATATGAAGCGATTTGGTGCACCGTGATCGCCATCCTCATTATTGTCTTGGGGGATAAGCTCAAAGCTGGACAAAGTTTTGCTCTCTATGTAGCCGCCTACTGTGTTGGACGTTTTTTCATTGAATGGATTCGCATCGATACCGCCAACACAATTGCAGGTTTACGGGTCAATGTCTGGGTGAGTGTGCTGGTCGGAGCAGGTGCAGCGCTCTACTTTGCTCGTGCCTCAAAAAGGAATCATTAATCGTCAGGTAGGCTCTCAACCATGAGTTTGGAAGAGGTCTACAAAAGGAATAAGGAACACCGTACCAATCGTGCGGGTTGGCTTCGCGCCGCAGTCCTTGGTGCAAATGATGGACTTGTTTCAACCGCAGCATTAATGATCGGTGTTGCTGCCGCAGGTAAACAGGATTTTTTGATAACAGCTGGGATAGCCGGAATTACCGCGGGCGCAATGTCGATGGCTATTGGCGAGTACATCTCTGTTCGTTCTCAAAATGATGTTGAGGAGTCTGACCGAAATTTAGAGATTGCACATTTGGCTGCAGATCCTGAAGGTGAGCTACAAGAGCTTCAGCAGATTTACATCGGCAGAGGTTTATCGCCAGAACTTGCTTTACAGGTTGCACGTGAAATGCATCGCAAAGATCCCCTTGAAGCACATCTTCGTGATGAGTTAGGTCAGCACCCAAGCACCAAGGCTCGACCAATTCAGGCAGCGGCAGCTTCTGCGATCTCCTTCACTTTGGGTGGTTTGATCCCATTTGTTGGAGCTTTGGTACCAGTTCTTGGCAGCAAGGCCTGGAGTATCGTCATCTTTACTCTCGCTGGCCTGATTGTTACCGGTGCGGTCTCGGCCCAGATTTCAGGCTCAAAGCTTCTCTCACCTACGCTTCGAGTCTTAGTAGGTGGATCAATCGGTATGGCTATCACCGCTGGAATTGGAAAGATCGCCAATATCTCAGGCATCTAATCCGCCCTCTTATTGCTACGATTTCTCCTTAAGCATCAAGCACCACGGGCCAAGGATGTCCCTTTACATGTAAGGACAAATCTGTAGGAGTGCGCCCATGGCAGTTGCATCCAACTATCCGCCAGCACAGGGACTTTACGACCCTGCCGCCGAACATGATGCCTGCGGTGTTGCAATGGTTGCCACCCTTAACAAACTGGCAACACATGAGATTGTTTCACAAGCACTTACAGCGCTTCGAAACATGGAGCACCGCGGCGCATCAGGTGCTGAACCAGATAGCGGTGATGGTGCAGGAATTCTTATTCGCATCCCAGATGCATTCCTTCAAGAGGTCGTTGATTTTAAGATTCCGGCAGCAGATGCGTATGCAACAGGTATCGCATTTATTGCACAAGGCGCAGATGTAAAAGATGAAGTTGCAAAGATCGCAGCTGAAGAGGGTTTAGTAGTTCTGGGGTGGCGTGAAGTTCCCATCAACCCATCATCATTAGGAAAGACAGCTCTATCTGTCATGCCAGATTTTCATCAACTCTTTGTTGCTGGTAAAAATGGTGAGACCGGAATAGCGCTAGATCGCTTAGCTTTCTGTCTTCGCAAACGCGCCGAACATAGATTAGATCTCTACTTTCCATCCCTGTCTTCTCAGACAATTGTGTACAAAGGAATGCTTACAACAGGCCAACTTGAAGAGTTTTTCCCAGAACTTTCAGATGAGCGGGTCGTGTCACCACTTGCTCTGGTTCACTCACGATTTTCAACCAACACCTTTCCATCATGGCCATTGGCGCATCCATACCGATTTATTGCTCACAACGGTGAAATCAATACTGTTAAGGGAAATCGCAATTGGATGCGGGCTCGCGAATCCTTGCTGCAAAGCGATTTAATTCCTGGAGATCTCAACCGTCTATTTCCAATCGTTGAAATGTCAGGCTCTGATTCCGCCTCATTTGATGAGGTATTGGAGCTCTTGTACTTGGGTGGACGATCACTTCCCCACGCGGTGTTGATGATGATTCCAGAGGCATGGGAGAACCATGCAACGATGCCGCAGAACCGACGTGATTTCTACGCCTTCCATGCATCGATGATGGAGCCATGGGATGGACCTGCTTGCGTAACCTTTACAGATGGTCATCAAGTTGGTGCGGTGCTTGATCGCAACGGTCTACGTCCATCACGGTTCTGGGTTACCAAGGATGGAATGGTTGTTCTCGCATCAGAGGTCGGAGTTTTAGATATTCCCGCTGAAAATATTGAACGTAAGGGCCGTTTGCAGCCAGGCAAGATGTTCTTAGTTGATATTGAACAAGGTCGCATCATCGAAGATGGCGAGATCAAAGATGGATTAGCCAACGCTGCTCCTTACGGAGATTGGCTTCATGCAGGAATTATCAAGTTAAGCGAGCTTCCTGCCCGCGAACACATTGTCTACCCACACTCATCAGTTGTTCGTCGTCAGCGTGCATTTGGCTACACCGAAGAGGATCTACGGATCTTAGTAACGCCGATGGCAAAAAATGGCATGGAGCCGCTTGGTTCAATGGGAACAGATACTCCAATCGCAGCACTATCTGACAAGCCACGATTGATCTTTGATTACTTCTCACAATTATTTGCTCAAGTTACCAACCCACCACTTGATGCAATTCGAGAAGAGCTTGTAACAAGTCTTGGAACCTCGATGGGGCCAGAGCACAATCTGCTCGATCCAGGCCCAAGCAGCTGCCGGCAGATCTCATTAGCCTTTCCAGTTATTGATAATGATGAGCTGGCAAAGATTATTCACGTTAACGCCGATGGAGATCATCCAGGTTTAGGTGCACATGTTGTTCGAGGTCTATTTAGTATCGCTGATGGGGGAGACTCATTGCGTGAACGCCTCAATGAAATTAAGGCAGAGGTTTCACAAGCAATATATGATGGTGCTCGCATAATTGTTTTATCTGATCGTGATGGTGATGCAGAAAACGCCCCAATTCCATCCTTGCTTTTAACATCAGCTGTTCACCACCATTTAATCCGCGAAAAGACCCGCACCAAGGTTGGTTTAGTTGTTGAGGCAGGTGATGTTCGCGAGGTTCATCATGTGGCCTTACTGATCGGTTACGGCGCAGCCTGTGTGAACCCATACCTTGCAATGGAGTCAGCAGAAGATCTTGTTCTTCAAGGTGTTATCACCGGAATCACCCCCGAAAAAGCTGTCAAAAATTTGATTAAGAGCCTTGGTAAAGGCGTCTTAAAGGTGATGTCCAAGATGGGTATCAGCACTATCGCCTCATACACAGGCGCGCAGGTATTTGAAGCAATTGGACTTTCACAAGAGCTTGTTGATGAGTACTTTGTCGGAACAACCTCGCGTCTTGGTGGCGTCTCCCTTGATGTCATTGCGCAAGAAACAATTGCACGTCACCACATCGCTTATCCGCCTGGAGGAGAAGTTCCCGGAACGAAGCGTTTGCCTATTGGTGGCGAGTACCAGTGGCGTCGTGAAGGTGAACCACACCTTTTTGACCCAGAGACGGTATTTACACTGCAGCACTCAACCCGCAATAAGCGCTACGACATATTTAAGCGATATACCGATCGCGTTAATGAGCAGAGTAAGCGCTTAATGACCTTGCGTGGATTGTTCCAGTTTAAAGCTGGCATGAATCCACCTATCTCGCTTGATGAGGTAGAACCAATTAGCGCAATCATCAAACGGTTCTCAACTGGTGCGATGTCATACGGATCCATCTCGGCTGAAGCCCATGAAACC
>LIAM01000010.1 GCA_001438925.1 Actinobacteria bacterium BACL15 MAG-120619-bin91
GAGATTAGGTTTCCCACTGGTTTACCAGGTAAGGCCCCCAGCTAGACGACTGGGTTGATAGGCCGGAAGTGGAAGAGTCGCAAGACTTGGAGCTGACCGGTACTAATAGGCCGAGGATTTAACTACAAAGTTGCTACGCGTCCACTGTGTGGCTCTCGAGATACGGTCTCGAGATCCACGATCGAAACAAAGGTTTTGACCCCTTTGTTTCTAGACCGAAAACTCAATAGCGTTTCGGCGACCATAGCGAGAGGGAAACACCCGGTCCCATTCCGAACCCGGAAGTTAAGCCTCTCAGCGTCGATGGTACTGCAAGGGTGACCTTGTGGGAGAGTAGAACGTCGCCGGACTTCCTTTATAAAAAGGGGCGCTTTAACGAGCGCCCCTTTTTTATTTCTCACTAATGAATGTCATACTTTTAAAAAGTAAGTTGAACCATTATAAAAATTGCAGAGCGTGAAGGAGAAGGAAACGATGGAAGATAGAGATAAGCGCTCATCGCCTCCTCCTGCACGCAAACCATCTGGCCCTAATTCACAACGTCGCCGTGAAGATCTTCCGGCTCGTGGGGGTTCAACTAACCGCGCAGGTGCGCCACGTCAAACACGCGATGGCTCAGATCCACGCGGGGCAAGGCCTGCGCCGATGGATCGAGATCAATCACGATTACGTCCACGAATCTTTGAACCCGATATTCCTGAAGATGTGACGGGCGAAGAGCTAGAGAAATCAGTTCGTGCAGAACTTTTATCATTGTCACCAGAAAATGCAAAGGTTGTTTCACAACACCTTGTTTGCATTAATTTATATCAAGATACAGATCCCCAATTAGCGCACAAGCATGGAATTGCTGCGGCCCACCACGCAGGACGTTTAGCTGTTGTTCGTGAATCAGCTGGATATGCCGCATATCGCGCAGGACATTATGAGATTGCGCTTAAGGAACTTCGAGCGGCCAACAGAATTTCAGGTGATGTTTCATCATTGCCAGTGATGGCAGATTGTGAACGTGGCCTTGGAAACCCGCTAAAAGCCTTGAATTTGGCTGGTTCTCCAGAGGTAAAGCGTTTGGCAAAGCCTGAAGAAATCGAAATGAGAATCGTTGCCGCAGGTGCTCGCCGTGATCTTGGCGAGCTTGATGCAGCGGTTGTAACTTTAACCTGCAAAGAGCTTAACAACGAGACAGATGAATGGGCGCTTCGACTGCGCTATGCCTACGCAGATGCTTTAGCTGCTGCAGGTCGAAGAGATGAAGCACGTGAATGGTTTGCAAAGTGTGCTGAGCTCGATCAAGAAGAGTTCACTGATGCCGCCGAAAGAGCTGCTCAGTAGTTACCCACATCCACAGTGTGTACAAAGATTTTAGTCACACCCGCTAATTAATCTGCACCTCTCATAGATGAGAAGGGGTTTTCATGGGAACAAAATCAGGCTCAAAGAGCATACAAAAAAAGAGAGATATTGAAGAGGATTACTCTCTTAATGATCTCCTTCTTCGCGGAAGAGTTTCTCAGGAGGCGATTGAAAAGGAGTTACCAAGCGGCGATAAGGTTGTTGAGTTCCGATTGATAGTCTCGCGAGAGAAACAATCAGGGGTTGATACCTTGGGTATCGGTGCGTGGAGTTCAAAGTCCCGTAGAACAGCTTTAACACTCAAAGCAGATGAGTGGATCCAGGTATCTGGCTCGATCCATCGCCGCTTCTGGAGCGCACCTACCGGTCTTGCTAGTCGTTGGCAGGTTGAAGCGGTCGAGATAACACGAATTTAGGTAGGCTTATGGCATGAGCAAGAACAGCGATCTTAAAGCCACCATTAAAACCCTAATCGAAAATGTGCAGCTCGGAAATAAATCTGGATCTGAGGTTGCACAATCAGTCAACATTTGGCTGAAGGAGGGTGGCGAGGCGATCAAGGTCAAGATTGAGGATGAGGTTGAACGCTCCGTCTCCAAGATGGGCTTTGTAAAGCGCGGAGAGTTCGAAGCGTTAAAGCAGGAGGTTGCTACTTTGAAAAAGGGTGGCGTTTCGGCAAAGAAAAATCCAGCTAAAAAATCGACTGTTAAAAAGAGTACAGCAAAGAAAAGTACAGCGAAAAAAGTGGTGAAGAAGGTTGTTAAGAAGACCGCTGCGAAGAAGGCGAGCAAGTAAATGGAAATCTCAACATCTCAATCTCAATCCGGCGAACAGTTTAATGGTGAAGGTTTTGTAGAAGAGCTTCGCAATGAGTTGCAAGAGATTGATGCAATGGAGGTGAGCGATCATGCTCAACGGTTTGAGGCGCTCCACCAAAAACTCAATCAAGCGCTCTCCTCAATTGATGGTCTCTAATTAATTTATAGTTATGAAGACACGTTTGGATGCTGAGCTGGTTCGTAGAGAGTTAGCCCGTTCACGTGAACAGGCAGCGGATCTGATTGAGAAGAGATCGGTTTTAGTCAATGGAATTCCTGCAACTAAACCTGCAACTCAGGTTGATGCGGAGACATCCATAACAATTTCAGGTGACAGAGATGATTTTGTGTCCCGTGGTGGCCATAAGTTAGAGGGCGCGCTCAACGCCTTCACCGGTGTTAACGTTGCAGGTAAGCGGTGTTTAGATGCTGGCGCCTC
This sequence comes from Actinobacteria bacterium BACL15 MAG-120619-bin91, assembly GCA_001438925.1. Taxonomy (GTDB): domain Bacteria; phylum Actinomycetota; class Actinomycetes; order Nanopelagicales; family Nanopelagicaceae; genus Planktophila. The sequence continues at coordinate 2,611 of LIAM01000010.1, forward strand.
TACGGGGGGCTTTACCGATGTGCTTCTTCGCCGGAACGCGGGCCATGTAGTCGCTGTTGATGTGGGTTATGGCCAGTTGGCATGGGGTTTGCGCCAGGATGAACGTGTCACCGTTTTAGATCGCACCAATATTCGTCACCTCACTGGAGAAATGGTTGGTGAACCCATAGATGTAGTAGTTGCCGATCTCTCCTTTATCTCACTGACCTTGGTGTTACCGGCATTAGCTGCGGTTTCAAAGCCAGATGCTGATTTTGTAGTAATGGTTAAACCACAGTTTGAGGTAGGGCGTGAAAAGCTAGGTGCAGGTGGAGTTGTTCGAGATCCCGCACTTCGTAAGGCGGCTGTTATCGAGGTTGCAGAGTCTGCCTACGATGTTGGTCTGGGCACGATGGGAATTACCGCTAGCCCACTTCCGGGACCTGCGGGTAATGTTGAGTACTTCTTATGGCTTCGTCGTGGAGCCGCTGAGATTGATCACTCCATGCTTGATGAGGCAATAGCGATAGGACCCCAGTGATGCGTAATCTGTTGATTGTCTGTAACCCGGGTCGAGTAGATGCTGTTGTTGCCGCGGTAGAGCTTCAACAAAACCTCGCATCCACATTTGGTATCTACACAATTTCTGATGTTGAGATTCCAGGAATAATTCGCTCAACCATTGCGGATTTACCAGAGATTGAAGCCGCTGTTGTTCTTGGGGGAGATGGAACAATGTTGCGTGCGGCAGAGGTAGCTCACGAACGTGATATTCCATTACTGGGCGTGAACTTAGGTCATGTTGGCTTTTTATCTGAGGTAGAGCGCTCAAAGATTACAGATGTTATTCAGGCTGTTATCAATAAGTCCTATGTGATCGATCCTCGAATTACCTTGGGGTACACAGTTGAACGAGAAGGCAAGGTTGTTGCATCTGGTTGGGCTCTTAATGAGGTAACCGTGGAACGTGAAAAGGCAACGATGGTTGAGCTCTTTCTTGAGATTGATAATCGTCCTATTTCTCGATGGGGTTGTGATGGCTTGATCTGTTCTACTCCTACCGGTTCCACCGCCTACGCCTTTTCAGCCGGTGGTCCAGTCCTGTGGCCAGCTGTTGATGCGCTAGTTGTTCTGCCTATTTCAGCTCATGCCCTTTTCTCTCGTCCACTTGTAATCTCCCCATCATCGGTAATTGCTGTCGGTATTGAATCCTCTGAAGCTTTTTTGTCTGCTGATGCCTTACGTAAATTTCCTCTTGTTACAGGCGATCGTGTAGTTGTGACCAAGGATGCACGGGTAATTCAACTAGCTCACTTAATGAACACCTTATTTAGCGATCGATTGGTGGCAAAGTTCAAACTACCTGTTGAGGGCTGGCGTGGTGAGTGAACGTACCTTTCTTGAAGAGATAACTATTCGCTCGATCGGAGTGATCGATAGTTCGACCCTTGAAATATCAAAGGGATTAACCGTCTTATCGGGTGAAACTGGCGCCGGCAAGACCATGATTTTGACGGCGTTAAACCTCATTCTCGGTGGAAAAGCAGATAGCTCATTGGTAAGAAAGGGCGCGGAACGTTTAGTTGCGAGTGGAAGGTTTTCCATTCCCAAAGCACAGGAGATTTTGTTTGAGGATGCATTAATTGAGGATGGGGAATTGATTGTAGTTCGCACCGTTGGTGCAGATGGTAAGAGCAAGGCGACAACAAATGGTGTGAGCGCTACAGCCTCCACCCTTGCATCCTTTGGAGAAAATTTGGTTGAGGTGCATGGACAGGCTGCAAATCACACCATTACCAAATCATCGAGACAACGGGAGCTGCTGGATCGCTTTGCGGTAATTGATTTAGATCGGTATCAATTAGCACTTGCTAACTACCACGAGATGAAGGATCGGATCGCAACCCTTAAGAAAAGTATCGCCGCCAAGGATAAGGAGTTGGCTGAGCTCAAAGTCTTTGCCCTGGAGTTTTCAGCGCTCAATCCTGCCTCGGGAGAGTTTGTTGAAATCGAATCAGAGATAGCGCGTTTGTCTAGCGTTGAAGAGCTGCGAGCAGCAACGCAGTTGGCATCATCTGCGATCGAGGATGAGGAAGCGGGCTCACTCACCTCTTTAGGAACCGCCCGTCGTTGCCTGGAAAACGCTCGTTCAAAGGATCGGCTGCTGGAAGAGATTTATCAGCAACTCAGTGAGAGCTTCTTCTTGTTGGCAGATGCCCAAAGCGCATTAAATTCATATATCTCGCGGTTGGAGGCAGATCCTGCCCGTTTGGATTATCTGCAGCAGCGAAAATCCCTACTCAATGCATTGGTCAAGAAGTTTGGTGGAGCAAAGGGTATTGATGAGGAGATCGCCTCACTTGCTATGCGTTTCAAGAACTCAACTGATGCAATCGCCGATCTTGAAGGCGGTGATGCACGTTTACAGGAGTTGGAGAAAGAGTTGGTTGCGATCAAGAAAACATTGTTATCCGAAGCCAAAAAGGTAAGTGATGCTCGCACGGATGCAGCGGTGAAATTATCTACTCTGGTTACTCGAGAGATCCAGCAATTATCAATGCCACACGCCACCTTCGTAGCTTCTGTCGAATCAGCTGATTACTCTGCACCCAAGGAGTCTGATTTCACCTCGCAGGGATGTGATGAGATTTCGATGTTCATTCAGGGGCATAAGGATGCACCGCTTGTTCCATTAGCTAAGGGTGCATCGGGCGGAGAGATGTCACGTGTCATGCTCGCCCTTGAGGTTGTAATCGCCTCAACTCATCCGATCGGAACATATGTATTTGATGAGGTAGATGCTGGAGTTGGTGGAAAGGCTGCGATTGAAGTTGGTCGTCGACTCCATCAGTTAGCCCAGCATGCACAAGTAATTGTTGTCACCCACCTGCCACAGGTTGCCGCCTGGGCTGACTCTCATTTTGTTGTCACCAAGAACAATGATGGAACGGTCAGCCAGAGTGATGTTCGTCAGGTTACAGGTGAGGATCGGATTGAAGAGGTCGCCCGCATGTTGGCGGGGCTGGAAAACTCTTTAAGCGCACGTGAACACGCCACCGAATTACTTTCGCTAAAGGTGTAAGTGGGCGGCTCAAATAAATGATAGGTTTGACTCCCATGGGCCAAGCACATGTGACGAAACACTTATTTGTAACTGGCGGAGTCGCCTCAAGCTTGGGCAAAGGACTCACCGCCTCAAGTCTTGGACGATTACTAGTAGCCCGTGGCATTCGAGTAACGATGCAAAAGCTAGATCCTTACCTCAATGTGGATCCAGGAACCATGAATCCATTTCAGCATGGTGAGGTCTTCGTTACAGATGATGGCTCTGAAACTGATTTAGATATTGGACATTACGAGCGTTTCTTAGACCGCAACCTTCATGGTTCAGCAAATGTAACAACGGGCCAGGTTTACTCCCGTGTGATCGCACGTGAACGTCGTGGAGAGTACCTAGGTGAAACTGTTCAGGTTATTCCACACATCACCAATGAGATTAAAGAGCGCATCATCGCTATGGCTAGCCCTGATATTGATCTAGTAATAACTGAGGTAGGTGGCACCGTTGGCGATATCGAATCTCAACCATTCCTAGAAGCGATTCGGCAAATTCGCCAATCAGTTGGTCGTGACAATGTTTTCTACCTTCACGTCTCCTTGGTGCCATACATCGGACCATCGGGTGAGCTCAAGACAAAACCAACCCAGCACTCAGTAGCAGCGTTGCGCAGTATTGGTATTGCTCCAGATGCAATAGTCCTGCGTTCAGATCGTGAAATCCCAGAGGGTGTAAAGAGAAAGATCTCTTTGATGTGTGATGTTGATTCAGAGGCGGTGGTTGCAGCGGTGGATGCACCATCTATCTATGACATCCCAAAGGTTTTACATAGCGAAGGTCTAGATTCCTATGTAGTAAAGCGACTTGGCTTTAATTGCCATGATGTTGTGTGGGGGGAGTGGGATGCTCTCCTAGAGAAGGTCCATCACCCAAAACACCACATCAAGGTCGGTCTGGTTGGAAAGTACATAGATCTTCCAGATGCTTATTTATCAGTCTCTGAGGCGTTGCGCGCCGGTGGTTTTGCAAATGAAGCAAAGATCGAGATTGTTTGGATCGCAAGTGATGAGTGCGAAACTCCCGAAGGTGCCAAGACGCATTTAGCAGGCGTTGATGCGATCTGCGTTCCTGGCGGATTTGGTATCCGAGGTATTGAAGGAAAAGTTGGAGCCCTTAAGTTTGCTCGTGAAAACAGGATTCCTGCCTTGGGATTATGTCTAGGTTTGCAATGCATGGTGATTGAGGCGGCTCGCAACCTTGCAGGGATCAAGGATGCAATCTCTGCGGAGTTCTCAGATTCTGGAACCCCAGTAATTGCAACAATGGATGATCAAAGGGATGTTGTTTCAGGCAAGGGGGATATGGGCGGAACGATGCGCTTGGGTCTCTACACCGCTAATTTGTTGGCAGGCTCGGTGGTCGCCAACACTTATGGTGCCACTGAGGTTTCAGAACGACATCGTCACCGTTACGAGGTTAATAACAAGTATCGAGATCAAATCTCTAACGCCGGTTTAGTCTTCTCAGGCATTTTTAAAGAACAGGATCTGGTGGAGTTTGTAGAACTTCCAGAATCGGTGCATCCTTATTACGTGGGTACGCAAGCTCATCCAGAGCTGCGTTCACGTCCAACTCGACCTCATCCATTATTTGTAGGATTGATCGCGGCGGCACTTAAAGCGAAGGGCTAATCATGATCGTTGGAGTTCCCAAGGAGATCAAGGTTCATGAGTCGCGAATAGCAATTACCCCTGAAGGCGTTTCAGAGTTTGTTCATGCAGGGCACATCGTGGTTGTTGAGGACAACGCTGGTGTGGGTTCATCAATTACTAATGAAGAGTTCATTGCGGCTGGAGCATCCATTGTTGCAACCGCGGATGATGTCTGGAAAAAGGCTGATTTAGTATTGAAGGTAAAGGAACCAATCGAGTCTGAGTATCCAAAGATGCGTAAAGGCCAAACCCTCTTTACCTATCTGCATCTTGCAGCCTCGAAGGCCTGCACCGATGCTTTACTTCAATCGGGAACAACAGCGATCGCATATGAAACCGTTGAAGTAGATGGAACCTTGCCGCTGCTTGCGCCGATGAGTGAGGTCGCAGGGCGTCTTGCAACGCAGGTGGGTGCAACCGCTTTACAAAAGCCACATGGTGGTCGTGGCGTTCTCTTAGGTGGTGTTCCGGGAGTTGCCCCTGGACGAGTTGTTGTAATTGGCGGAGGTGTTGCAGGTTTGAATGCAGCGGTTATTGCCCTCGGAATGGGCGCAGATGTCACGGTCTTTGATCGTTCCATTAATCGATTGCAGTACATCGACACAATGTACGGCGGAGGCATCAAGACTCTGGTTGCATCAAAGCATGCAATTGAACGTGAGGTAAAACAAGCCGACCTTGTTATTGGCGCGGTCCTTGTTCATGGCGCAACGGCTCCCAAGTTGATCTCTAACGCACTAGTTGCCCAGATGAAAGCTGGCTCCGTATTGGTAGATATTGCGATCGACCAGGGTGGATGTTTCGAGGATTCACGACCAACAACTCACGCAGAGCCTACCTTTACCGTTCATAACTCTATTTTTTATTGTGTAGCAAATATGCCTGGGGCGGTTCCCGTGGCATCAACATATGCACTGACCAATGCAACCCTCCCATTTGCGCTCTCACTGGCAAATCTTGGTTGGGAGGCGGCCTGTAAGAAGGATAAAAACCTTGCTAAAGGCTTGAATGTGCATGACGGTCAGATCTATTACTCCGCCGTCGCAGAAGCACATGGTTACGCAACCGCTCAGCTTTGATCTTGCCGCATCCTCATTTCTCAATTATCTTCAGATTGAGAGGGGATTGGCAACAAACTCTATTTCCGCATACCGTCGTGATTTGCAAAAGTTTGATCATTTTTTAAATGGTCAGGATTTACGTGAGGTAACCCCTGAAGTTATTACTGGCTTTGAGAGCTCCTTGCGTCAGGCTAATCTCTCAATTGCAACGGTTAACCGTGCAGATTCGACCTTGCGATCTTTCTTTAAGTATTTGCAACAGGAGCATGGTTTACCTGATCCAACCCTGGAGATTGCTGCGAGCAAATCAGCCCGCCGATTGCCTAAAGCTTTATCGATCAATCAGATTCTTTCGATGATTGATGCAGCTTACAAATCAAGTGAGCCAATTACCTTGCGCGATCAAGCGATGCTCGAGCTTTTGTATAGCAGTGGCGCGCGTGTCAGTGAGTTAATCGGCATCAACATCAATGATCTGAGTACAGTGCGAACAGATGACGGGGAGATCATAGCTTTAAAGTTACGTGGTAAGGGAGCTAAGGAGCGGATCGTTCCACTGGGATCCTTTGCATCAAAAGCTATCGACAACTACTGTGTAAGAATCCGACCAGAGCTACTGGCAAAAAATCCCAAGAATAACCCCGCACTCTTTCTCAACTCTCGTGGCGGAAGGATTTCTCGTCAATCAGCTTGGCAGTTGGTTCTACAGGCCGCGGCCGCGGCTGGCATAACTGAGCATGTTTCACCCCATGTGTTTAGACATTCATATGCAACACATTTGCTAGATGGTGGCGCAGATATACGTGTTGTACAGGAGTTACTGGGGCATGCATCGGTAACAACAACCCAGATTTATACCTTGATCACAATTGATAAGGTGCGAGAGAGTTACTCGATGGCACATCCCCGTGCCAAGTAAGGGTTACTGACCGCGAAGTCGGCGTGCCAAGATGCTTTGATCACCCTTGGCTTCAAGATCAGCGATGATCACAGCGATTGACTCGCGAACGATGCGACCACGATCAACAGCTAGACCCAAATCTCCACGCAGTTGCAAACGCGCCTGATCAAGATCAAACAACTCATCTGGTGAGAGATACACAGTGATTTTTTCATCATGGCGTTCACGTCCTGAAGGGGAGCGATCAACAGTTGTTACCCGACGACGTGCAATTGTGCGGACACCCTTCTTTGAGGAGGCGGCTTTAGGTGTTGCAATCGCAGGAGGCACTAATGGAGCGGCAACCTCTTGAGAGCTTTGTGCCGGAACTGCACTTAATGCTGGTGCGGTAGAACGAAAGAGTTCATCTGCACCTGGAAGGTTTGCTCTACGGGTCATCGTGCGCCTCCTCTGGCGATTAGTTCTCGAGCAAGGCGGCGGTATGAAGCTGCGCCACCTGAAGATGTTGCATAGGTTGTAATTGGTTCGCCCACCACAGTTGTTTCTGGAAAACGAATAGTCTTAGCGATAATTGTTTCAAAGACATCCTCAGGAAATTGTTCAAGAATTCGCTCTAATACTTGACGGTTATGAGATGTCTTTTTGTCATACATTGTGGCCAAAATTCCTATAAGACGAAGTTCAGGGTTGAGAAAGTTTTTCACCTTATCCAAATTTCCCTTCAACTCAATAAATCCATGCAAGGCAAAGTACTCGCACTGCATAGGAACAATTACCTCTTGTGATGCAACTAGCGCGTTAATAGTTAACTGACCCATAGTTGGTTGGCAATCAATCAAGATCACATCGTAGTAATCGCGAAGCGGAGCTAGCGCGCGTTTGAGATACTGCTGGCCTCCGATTTCAGCGCCTAGGGTGGTTTCCGCTGTTCCTAAATCACGGTTGGCTGGCAGAAAATCTAAGCCCGGAACCGATGACTTCAAAACGATCTCATCAACATTTGCAGTAGGTGTCATCAATGCGTAGTAAACAGTTTGTTCCAAGGGGAGCGAATGGGCGTTAACACCAAGGCCAAGTGATAAACCACCTTGTGGATCAAAGTCGACCAACAAAACTCGGCGACCCATCTCAGCAAGAGCGGCACCTAGGTTGATGGTGCTAGTTGTCTTACCGACACCACCCTTTTGATTAAAGATTGAGATGACCTTAGCGTTGCCATGGTCAGAGATTGGGGCAGGGGTAGGAAAGCTCTTGGCGGCTATGCCCAGCAGATTAGATGTCGTCGCAACATCCTTTGCAATTGTCGATTTAGCGTTCAATCTTCAAACCTCTTTCCTGATATACCAAAGAGCCTATGCGTTACACAGAAAACAGGCAAGCGTGAAGTAAGGTGCGCCCATGGGAATGAGCAGCGTTGATGAGGGCGTAGATGTAAACGCCAGCTCTGGAGCCTTCTCGGTACACCTTTCAAACTTTGACGGCCCCTTTGATCTGCTCTTACAACTGATCTCCCGACACAAGATGGATGTCACAGAGGTCGCTCTGAGCATCGTCACCGATGAGTTCATCTCCTTCATCCGCGCCCTGGAGGCCTCGGGGCAGGGGTGGGAGCTAGATCAGGCGACCGAGTTTCTCGTCGTGGCTGCAACCCTGTTAGATCTTAAGGCGGCCCGCCTTCTACCCAGTGGTGAGGTGGAGGATGAGGAGGATCTGGCCCTGCTTGAGGCACGGGATCTGCTCTTTGCTCGCCTCTTGCAGTACCGCGCCTTTAAGGAGATCGCAGCGACCTTTAGCGAGCGCATTCTGGCCGCCGATAAATCCTTCCCCCGCGTAACCGCGCTGGATCCCGCTCTTGCCGCTTTACTGCCTGAGGTATTAATCGGGGTCGGAGCCCAACGCTTTGCCGCTATCGCCGAACGTGTCCTGACCCCGAAGCAATCCCCACTTGTTGCGGTGGAGCATCTGCACACCCCTCTGGTGAGCGTAATGGAGGAGTCACGGTTGGTGGTTGAGGCGTTGCGTCGCTCCAACTCCTTGAGCTTTCGAAGCCTGATCTCCGATGCAGATAGCACCCTGGTGGTAGTTGCCCGCTTCCTGGCCTTACTCGATCTTTATAGACAAGGGGTGCTCCGCTTTGATCAGGTGATGGCCCTTGGTGAGCTGCACATTAAATGGATTGGAAGCCTGGAGGGCGAGGTTGAGATCAGCGACGAGTTTGATATACCGGTGGTTTTAGAGATGGAAGACTCGACAGAAAGTGGCGAAAATGTCTAATGTAGAAGTTGAACGTTCCATTGAGGCGATCCTTATGGTGGTAGATGAGCCGGTCACCGAGGTAATCCTGGCGCAGGTTTTGGAGCGCCCAGTTGAAGAGATCGAGGCGGCGTTAGCGGTTCTTGAGGGCTCCTATGAGGAGCGAGGGTTTTCGCTGCGTAAGATCAATGGGGGTTGGCGTTTTTACAGCCACCCAACTTACTCGGCGGCGGTGGAGAAGTTTGTTTTGGATGGCCAGCAATCCCGTCTCACCCAGGCGGCTCTAGAGACGCTCTCAGTGATCGCCTATCGCCAGCCCGTCTCGCGGGCCCGGGTATCGGCGATTAGAGGGGTCAATGTTGAGGCGGTTATGAAGACCTTGGTAACACGTGGCTTGGTGGAGGAGTCTGGTGTGGAGCATGAGACGGGAGCGATCTTGTACAAGACCACCAGCTACTTTCTCGAGCGGCTTGGGTTGAACTCTCTTGAAGATCTGCCAGCGCTGGCCCCATACCTTCCCGATCTCGATGGCTTGGATGAGATCCTCGATTCGCTAACTGAGTAAGATATCCGCTACCCTTACCTCCTGACTGTCGGGAGGATAGCCATGGCCCAAATGAGGCTGAACAAGATCATCGCCGATGCTGGAATCACAAGTCGTCGAGGCGCTGATGAATTAATCGAATCTGGCCGAGTAAGTATCAATGGAGTCACCATCCGTGAGATGGGGAGCAAGTGTGACCCTGAAAAAGATAAGGTCATGGTTGATGGTGAGACAATTACACGAACTTTGTCTAAGTCTTATTTAGCACTTCATAAACCTAAGGGTGTTTTGTCAACAATGTTTGACCCCGAAGGCCGTCCCTCCTTGGATGATTTCATCGACCTCCGTAAGGAGCGGTTATTCCATGTAGGGCGCCTGGACAAGGATTCTGAAGGGCTTATCCTGCTCACAAATGATGGGGATTTAACCTTCAGAGCTACCCACCCCTCCTTTGGTTTAGAGAAAACCTACATCATTGAGTTTGATGGAGCTTTGCCAACTGGGGTGGATAAGGTGCTACTCAAAGGGGTCGAACTTGAGGATGGAATGGGAAGGGTTCTTACCTTTAAGCAGCTCTCACCTCGTTGGATCGAGGTCTCGATTCATGAGGGTCGCTACCACATTATCCGTCGATTAATGGAGGCGGTGGGGGTGGATGTGCTGCGATTGATCCGAACCAAGTTTGGACCGATCTCCTTGGGAGATACCCCTGAAGGACGGTGGCGAGATCTCAATGACACAGAGTTAATGAATCTACGAAGGGCTTTAGATATTTAACCACTTTACAATAAGTCGGTATTCTGAAAAATAACCATATATGGTTTTATCGGTATTTGATGACTGGATTACCAATTTATCGATAATCATACGCTCAGAAAGAGCCTTGAGCATAGATTTATCGATAAAAGGGATTCGCGGTAGTTAAAGAGAGTTCGTAGCTGACTCGGATGAAATTGTAGTAAACAGGTTTAACCGTTTAAAAGCTTTATCGATATATATAGTTTTAAATACACACCAATAATGGTGAGGAAAGGTACCCTTATCCCATGAGTCTGCGTGCCATTAGAGGAGCGATCCAGGTCCCTGCAAACACCGCTAGCGATATCGCTGCAGGTGTGCAGGAGCTAGTTGCTGCGATCCTGGAGGCCAATCAGCTCCGCCCTGCCGATGTGATCTGCGTTTTCTTCACCTCAACTGTAGATCTCAACGCCGCCTTTCCAGCAGCGGCCTGCCGAGAGATGGGCTTTGCCAATGTTCCCTTGATTGGCTCAGTGGAGGTCGATGTTCCAGGTGCTTTAGATAGAACTATTCGGGCGATGTTTCATGTTGAAACCGGCAAAGGGCCGGATCAGATCAGCCACATCTACCTGCATGGCGCCGCCGCTTTGCGCAGAGATATTGCTCAGTAATGTCCTCAGAAAAGCTCACCAAGGTTCGAATCGTCGGCTCAGGCCTGATCGGAACCTCGATCGGGTTGGGGCTAGTGCAGGGTGGGATCGCGGTGGAGATGATCGACTCTGATCCTAGATCTCAATCCCTTGCCAATGATCTGATAGGTGGGGTAGGGGTTGCCGCTCCTGAGCTAGTTGTCCTGGCGATGCCTACCTCCCAGCTCGCTGTAGTCATAAAGAGAGAGATTGATTTAAACCCTCACTGCACATTTATAGATGTTGGTAGTGTTAAAGGTGAAGTTGAACTGCAGGTTAAGGCATTTCCAGCCCTTTCCAGACGATTTTTGCCCACCCACCCAATGGCGGGCCGTGAGATTGGCGGTGCAGGCTCTGCACGGGCGGATTTATTCCAGGGGCGCAGCTGGATACTCACGCCTAGCGAGGATATAGAGCCAAACTCCAAGGCGCTGGTGCTAGAGCTGATCAGCCTGCTGGGTGCCACCCCTATTGAGTTATCAGCTGTGGATCATGATCGGGCGGTTGCAAAGATCTCCCATCTGCCTCAGGTAGCCGCCTCACTGGTGGCTAAGCAGCTGATCGACACCCCAACTGAGTGGATGGAGCTAGCGGGGCAGGGGCTTCGGGATACCACGCGGATCGCTGGCTCTGATGAGTTGTTGTGGAAGGAGATCATCTTCTCTAACCGAACAGAGCTCCAACAATTGCTAATAAATCTACAAAGAGATCTTGGTGTGATGATTGATGCTTTAGAGGATCCGGAAAAAATAGCCTCGTTGATCGCTGCAGGACGAGCGGGTAGAGCTTTAATTCCTGGAAAGCATGGCGGTAAAGCTCGTGAGTACTCATTTCTTCCCATTGTTATTGATGACAAGCCAGGTCAGTTAGGTGCGATTTTTAATGAGTGTGCGGCTATGGATGTCAACGTAGAAGATTTAAATATTGAGCACTCTCCAGGACAGTTAAGTGCGCTCATTACTTTGGCGCTATCACATAGCGATGCTGAAAAACTTTCATCTCATCTGATTTCGATCGGATGGAATGTCCATCCGATTCGTAAATAGAAGTAGGCTCACCACATGGGCATAGTTGTGGCAATTGATGGCCCAAGCGGGGCTGGAAAATCAAGCACTGCAAAAGCAATAGCAAATCGTGCTGGTTGGGATTATTTAGACACCGGTGCTTTATATCGCGCCGTTACATGGCTTGCTCTTGAGTACAAGTGCGAAGAAGCTTTTTCAATCTTGCAAGCGATTAAAGATCATCCCATTAAATTTATTGCCGATCCAACATCGCCAAATGTATTTGCGGGCGAAACACAGATCACCCATGCAATCCGTGGAACATCGGTTACTGAGAATGTTTCTCGGATTAGTGCGATGCCCGAAATACGCCGCGAGTTATTGAATCTGCAACACCGCATGATCGATGCAGCAGAGCGCGGCATTGTCGTCGAAGGTCGTGACATTGGAACGGTAGTAGCGCCAGAGGCTGGCTTGAAGATCTATCTGACCGCTGATTTAGATGCCCGAGCGGTTAGACGTGAAAGTGAAATTGAGGATAAGAGCGTTGATGTAAAACATTCTCTGGATAGCCGAGATGCGATTGATTCAACCCGCGCTGTTTCACCATTGGTTATGGCCGCCGATGCTGTTGAAGTTGATTCAACCTACCTGGACCTGAATGAAACCATTGAGCGGATTTGGGAGCTGTTAAAGAAGCGTAATTTGCTTGGTTTACCGATCGTTGCGATCATCGGCCGACCTAATGTTGGTAAGTCAACTTTGATTAACCGTTTCTTGGGAAGACGGGAGGCGATTGTTGAAGATACACCTGGTGTAACGCGTGACCGAGTTCAGTATGAGTGTGAATGGGGTGGTCGACGATTTATCATTATGGACACCGGTGGGTGGGAAGCAAAGCCAGATGGAATTGCAGTACAGGTAAGTGCCGGATCAGAGATCGCGATGCAGGAAGCAGATGTCTTGTGCTTTGTTGTTGATGCACAGGTGGGTGCACTGGATGAGGATGACACCTTGGTGCAACATCTTCGTAAAGCAAAAAAGCCGACGATACTTATTGGAAATAAGGTTGATGGTGAACGTGAAGAGACTGAGGCCCATGGTTTGTGGAGTTTAGGTTTAGGCGAACCGCGCTTTGTATCGGCGTTACATGGTCGTGGAAGCGGAGATCTGCTAGATCACATCGTTAATGTTTTACCAGAGGTGGGACGAGCTCAGAACCAGGATGGTTATCGCAAGGTCGCATTAATTGGTCGACCTAATGTTGGTAAGTCATCACTGTTCAACGCCATTGCTGGGGAGTCTTTGTCGATCGTTGATGATGCAGCTGGAACAACCCGTGACCCAGTTGACTCATTGTTATCCTTTGGCGGATCAACTTGGAGATTTATCGACACCGCTGGATTAAAAAAACGGGCTAACCAGGATTCAGGAACGGATTACTACGCATCGCTGCGAACTGCGACAGCGTTAGAGCGTTGCGAGGTTGCGGTAGTTGTTTTGGATGCTTCAGAGCCAATCACCGAACAGGATTTACGTGTTATCACCATGGTTGAAGAGGCTGGCAAAGCCATGGTGATTGTTATGAATAAGTGGGATCTTGTTGATGAGGATCGCCGCAATCAATTGGATCGTGAGATTGATAGACACCTAGATCAGGTTGAATGGGCCCAGCGGGTTAATATCGCCGCAAAGACTGGGTGGCACAGAGATCGCCTAGCGCCCGCACTTCGCACCGCCTTGGATAGTTGGGAGCGACGGGTGCCGACGGCAAAGCTGAACTCATTCTTGGGCGCTCTCATCGGTGCAACTCCGCCGCCGGTTCGTGGTGGAAAGCAACCAAAGGTGTACTACGCCACCCAGGCCGGGATCGCACCACCTAAGTTTGTAGTCTTTTCAAGCGGTTGGATTGAAGCCTCGTACCGCCGCTTTATTGAGCGCCGCCTTCGTGAGGAGTTCAAATTCCCTGGAACTCCTGTTCAGGTAGCGGTTCGAGTGAAGGAGCGAGACAAGGAATGAGCTCATCTGTGATCAGCGTTCCAAACGCTCTCACCTTTGTTCGCTTCTTAGGTATTCCACTCTTTATCTACCTCACCCTGTCGCTGGAAGCCGATGGCTGGGCGATTGTTGTTTTAGCAGTTGGTGGTGCAACTGATTACTTTGATGGAAAGATTGCGCGAGCCTGGAACCAGACCTCACGTTTTGGCGAGTTAGCCGATCCTGCTATTGATCGTTTGTACATCCTTGCAACCTTGGTCGTATTTTTGATCCGCGAGATCGTTCCGGTATGGATGATCGCGATCATAATTGGCCGGGATTTAATCTTGGGAGCTATTACCCTGATTATGAACCGCCGTGCCTTGCCACCCTTAACCGTTACCTATCTAGGAAAGGCAGCAACCTTCAATCTTTTGTACGCATTTCCCTTCCTTCTGCTTGCCCAATCCGATGGAGCATGGGGGAGCATCGCCTTTGTAGCGGGGTGGAGTTTTGCTATCTGGGGGGTTGCCCTCTACATTTCGACAGGTATTAGTTACGCACGCGAAGGTATTTCGCAGATAAGAGGAAGCCATGTCAACGATTCCTAATGAGTTGTCCTACACAAAGGAACATGAATGGGTTAGATCTGAGAATCTGACCTACACAATGGGAATTACAGATTACGCACAAGCTGCGCTGGGTGACATCGTGTATGTACAACTTCCAAAGATTGGCCAAGCCGTTATAGCGGGCACGGTATGTGGCGAGGTTGAATCGACAAAAAGCGTCTCGGAAATTTATGCACCGGTTACAGGAACAGTTGTTGCTACCAATGATTCACTATCTAACTCTCCTGAAACAATCAACTCCGATCCCTACGGGGCTGGATGGCTGGCAAAGATCGAGGTCGCAGCAGCACCAAGCGACCTATTGTCAGCGGCTCAGTACGGCGAGATTACCGCTTGACCTTATCTGCCTAACTCTCTAGTGTCACCCTTAAGTTGACGGTGAGGAGGTAGGGCAGTGGCTGTAGAGCAATCTCAGAATGAACTCACTACCACTATTCACCGAGGTCTCCGTGAGGTTTCAAACTCATCGGAAAAACATTTAGAGGAACAGCTCGCCCTACTTTCCCCAGAGGATCGCGCTGTTGTTGCTGAGATTCAAGGCTCTAAGGGTGAGAAGGCGATGATTCTCATCGCTCGAGGCGCTAATAAAGGATCACGTTTCTTAGTAACCGCTGAGGGAGTAAGTGTTGGACGTTCAGCATCAAGTTCTATTTTTCTAGATGATGTAACGGTTTCACGAACTCACGCAACAATTTCAAAGCAGGGCAACAGCTTTGTTCTTAAGGATGAAGGTTCGCTCAACGGAACCTACATCAACAATATCTCTGTCACAGAACATCTTCTTGTTTCTGGTGATGAGTTTCAAATAGGTAAGTTCCATTTGCTTTTCGTCGGTTCCAACTAGGGGAGTAGTCATGGCAGTTCCAGCACGCGC
>LIAM01000011.1 GCA_001438925.1 Actinobacteria bacterium BACL15 MAG-120619-bin91
TAATGGCTGTTGCTCGCGAAGCAGGTCACCGCACTAAGTTGGCTGTTAAATCCCATCGTGCAGGTGTAAGTCCTAAAGGATCATTGATTGGTCCGATGGGATCACGTGCACGCGCAGTTATGGATGAGCTCCATGGAGAAAAGATCGACATAGTTGATTGGTCTGAAGATCCAGCAGAGTTTGTTGCCGCAGCACTTGCCCCTGCAAAGGTAAGCAAAGTTGAAATCACAGATCTAGCTACACGCAGTGCAAAGGTGACGGTTCCGGATTATCAACTCTCCCTTGCTATTGGAAAGGATGGGCAGAATGCTCGCTTGGCCGCGCGCTTAACCGGCTGGCGCATTGATATTCATCCAGATACCGTTGAAAGCGCGCCTGCAGACTCGTCATTATGAGAAGTAAGCAAGGCTCGGATACGATAAGCCAGTTGGACCGCACCCTTCCTGTTCGTAGCTGTATCAGCTGCCGCAAGAGGGCTAATCCAGCGGCATTAATTCGAGTGGTCTTGGTTGATGGAAGAGTTATTCCAGATCTCAAGGGTGGCGCAGCAGGTCGCGGCGCTTGGCTCCATAAGAAGTGTGCAGAAGTTGCGATAGCTCGGAACGCTTTTCGTTTTGCTTTCAAACAAGACGTAGCGGTCGATGTATCAGAACTTCTGAAGTTTCTAGAAGCTCAATCGAATTAGTAAAGGCAGTACCTATTATCAAACGAATGGATATGAAAGTTATGAAACTCAAATGAGCTCGTTAGAACTATGAGGTCGTTCAACTAAGGCTTGCATTTGAGAAATGCGGGCCAAGACAGGAGAAATGTGTCAAAGGTCCGCGTACATGAGTTGGCAAAACAACTCGGTATGGAGAGCAAGGTTGTACTTGCAAAACTCCAAGAAATGGGCGAGTTTGTTCGCTCCGCATCATCAACGGTAGAAGCGCCAGTAGTGCGCAAGCTGATCGAAATGTACCCCGATGCAAAACCGGTCGAGGAGAAAAAGCCTGTCAAAAAGGCTGCAGCTAAAAAGGCGGCTGCAAAGCCAAAGGGCGAGGTCAGTGCAGAGCAGGCGGCGGAGTTAGCTGCAGAGCTTGGCGTTGATATTGAAGCTCTCAAACTTGAACAAGCAAAGGCGATAGCCAATAAGGAAGAGGCTGCAAAGCATGAAGCGGCAGAGCGTGCGGCGGAAAATGGTGTAACACCAGCTGCAACAACTCCAGCTACCGCTAAGCCAGCTACACCTGCGCCACGTCCAGGTAACAATCCATTTTCAACTGGTGGTGCGGTTCCACGTCCACCACGTCCAGGTAACAATCCATTTTCAACTGGTGGCGTAGTTCCACGTCCACCACGTCCTGCAGGTGGAGCAACAGGTGGCGCGCCACGACCAGGAATGGCCGGTTCACGTCCAGGTTCTGTTCGTCCAGGTTTTGCAGCACGTCCAGGTGCACAACGTCCTGCTGGTGGCGGATTTACTCCGCGTCCAGGTGGATCATCTGCACCACCATCTGCTTCTCCCTACAAATCAAATACACCAGGAGCTGGTGCACCAAGTGGTGGTCCACAACGTCCAGGTGGCGGTCGTCCACCACAACGTGGCGGTGCAGGTGGAGCATTTGGAAAGAATGCAAGCAAGAAATCAGGTCGTAAGCAAAAGTCACGTAAAGCCTTGCGCGATGAGTTCGACAATATGCAGGCACCACAACTTGGTGGCGCAGTTGTTCCTCACGGTGATGGCAAAACGCCTATTCGTATGCGTCGCGGAGCGTCATTGGCAGATTTTGCGGACAAGATTGGTGCAGATCCAGCGGCGTTAGTAGCAGCGCTATTTCACTTAGGTGAGATGGTTACTGCCACACAATCAGTCGATGCCGATACCTTTGAAATTCTTGGTGTTCAACTAGGTTATGACATTCAAATTGTTAGCCCAGAGGATGAGGATCGTGAGCTACTTCAGGACTTTGATATCGATCTTGCAGGTGAGATTTCTGATCTAGATCCAGAATCATTGGTGGCACGTCCACCAGTTGTGACTGTGATGGGTCACGTTGATCACGGTAAGACATCACTTCTTGATGCGATTCGCAAATCTGAGGTGATGAAGGGTGAGGCTGGTGGAATTACACAGCACATTGGTGCATACCAAATTCACCATGATCATGATGGCGTTAATCGCGCAATTACCTTTATTGATACGCCAGGTCACGAGGCCTTTACTGCTATGCGTGCTCGTGGTGCGAAGGTAACTGATATTGCTGTTCTGGTTGTTGCAGCAGATGATGGAATCATGCCTCAAACAATTGAAGCGCTCAATCACGCTCAAGCCGCTGATGTTCCAATCGTTGTAGCTGTAAACAAGGTTGATAAGGAAGGTGCTAACCCAGACAAGGTTCGCCAACAGTTAACTGAGTACAACTTAATCGCCGAAGAGTATGGTGGCGAGACGATATTTGTAGATGTGTCAGCAAAATCTGGAATTGGAATTGATCAGTTGATCGACTCAATCCTTCTCACTGCAGATGCAGCTATTGATCTTCGCGCTATTGCCAATGATGATGCTCGTGGTGTTGCTATTGAAGCTCACCTCGATCGCGGCCGCGGCCCGGTTGCTACCGTCTTAGTTCAGCGCGGAACATTGAAGGTTGGCGATGCAATCGTTGCCGGAAGCGCCTTTGGTCGTGTCCGTGCCATGTTGGATGAAAATGGTGACAGCGTTGAATCAGCTGGACCATCACGTCCTGTGCAGGTGCTTGGATTTACATCTGTTCCAAGTGCAGGAGACACCTTCCTCGTTGCTGAAGAAGACCGTACCGCTCGTCAGATCGCTGAAAAGCGTCAGGCGGCAGAACGTAACGCTCAACTTGCTAAGGCTCGTAAGAAGGTTTCACTCGAAGACTTCATGGAGCAATCCAAGATTTCAACACTCAACCTGATTCTTAAGGGCGATGTGAGCGGTTCTGTAGAAGCGCTAGAAGATGCGTTGATGCAGTTAGATGTTGGCGCAGAAGTAGATCTTCGTGTTATTCACCGTGGGGTAGGTGCGATTACCAAGAGCGATATCACCTTGGCATCAGCATCAACGGCGGTTGTGATCGGCTTCAATGTTAAGCCAGAGCCACAAACAGCGATCTATGCAGATCAAGAAGGGGTCGAAGTTCGCTTCTACTCAGTTATTTACAACGCAATTGAAGAGATTGAAATGTCTCTGAAGGGCTTGCTTAAGCCTGAGTACGAAGAAGCGATCATCGGTACCGCTGAAGTTCGCGAGATCTTCAAGTCATCTAAGGCTGGAAATATCGCAGGTTCTGTCGTCAAGGATGGAGTTATCCGTCGTAACGCAAAGGCGAGAATTCTGCGTGATGGAGCTGTCATGGTAGATAACCTCACCATTGATTCGCTCAAGCGCTTCAAGGATGATGCCACCGAAGTCCGTGAAGGATTTGAGTGCGGTATCGGTCTTGGAAATATGAAGGAGATCGCACCAGGCGATATCGTTCAGTGTTTCGAGATGCGTGAGAAAAAGCGAGCATAAGGTATGGGTCAATCACATCGCACACTCAAGGTTGCTGACCGCATCAAAGTGGTAGTTGCAAACTTGCTCGAGACAAAGATTAAAGATCCACGTCTTGGGTTTGTAACTGTGACAGATGCACGCGTAACTGGTGATCTTCAACAGGCATCAATTTTCTACACCGTTCTTGGTGATCTCGATGAGCGCGCTGCTACCGCGGCCGCTCTCGAGAGCGCTAAGGGCGCAATTAGATCAGCGCTAGGTCGCGAGCTAGGACTTCGTATTACACCGAGCATTGAATTCTTTGAAGATGGATTACCTGAGAGCGCTAAAGCTCTAGATTCTTTGTTGGAAAAGGTTCATGAGCAGGATGCTCAAGTTGCTGCACTTCGCAAGAATGCGCAGTATGCAGGGGGAGAAGATCCTTACAAAGCTCCACGTGTCATTGAAGAGTAGTTGTGATCCCAACAATCTACGAGCATGGGTTTCTGGTTGTAGATAAAGAACCAGGCATGACAAGCCACGATGTGGTTGCTATAGCACGAAGAGCTCTTGGTACACGAAAAGTGGGCCACGCCGGAACCTTGGATCCTATGGCTACAGGTGTTTTAGTCCTTGGCTTTAACAACGGAACTCGACTACTGCAGTACATCACCGATGGCGACAAAAGTTATCAAGCAACGATTGTTTTAGGTGTCTCAACAATTACCGATGATTTTGAGGGTGAAGTAATCGCAACCGTTGATGCTTCTGCAATTACCGATGAACAAATCAATGCAGAGTTGGGCTCTATGCGTGGAACATTTATGCAACGCCCAAGTTCTGTCTCGGCTGTCAAGGTCGATGGTGAACGTGCATATGATCGAGTGCGATCTGGCGAGACTGTTGTTCTGGCATCTCGTGAGGTCACAATTTCGAGGTTAGATATTCTCCAAATCCGTCGCAGTAAAAAAAGAGTAGAAATTGATATTGAAGTTACCTGTTCTGCGGGTACATATATTCGAGCAATCGCTCGTGATTGCGGGGATGGGCTCAAAGTAGGTGGCCACCTTTCGGCGCTGCGCCGCACTCGAGTAGCAGGATTTACCACAACCGGGGCTGCATCTATTGCTGGATTGAAGAGTGTAGAGTTTTCTACATTAGATCTAGCTGATGTTGCACGAGCCACATTTCCGGTGCGCGAGATCGCTTTAGATGAAAAGTTAGAGCTCTCCTTTGGTCGAACCCTTACTGCAAATCCTGCAGATGGAGTTTATGCCGGGATATCACCTGCGAATGAGCTAATCGCACTCTTGAGCAATGTAGATGGTAAAGCTAAACCGATCGCTGTATTCGCGGCAGCGCATTGATTCTGAGATAATACGCTTATGAGCATCGTTGTAATAGGAAATTTTGATGGAGTCCATAAAGGACATCAGCAAATCCTCAACCATGCCAAGGCGCTAGCAGGCCATGAGAAAATCGTTGCGTTGACCTTTGACCCACATCCAGCATCTGTTTTTGCACCCGAACGAGCGCCCTCACTTTTGACTACATTGGGTGACAAAATTGAGTTACTGAAGATTCATAACGCAGATCAAGTAGCGGTAATCAAGTTTACAAAAGAGTTTGCCGCGATGTCTCCTGAGGATTTTGTTAATAAAGTTTTAGTCGATCAACTCAAAGCCTCTACTGTGATTGTGGGTGCCAATTTTACCTATGGCTTTAAGGCCGCCGGTAACGTTGAATCATTACGTAAGCACACAGAGTTTGAAACTGTGGTTTTAGATTTGCAAGCAGATAATGATGAAAGCATTTCATCAACAAGAATTCGCAAAGCAATCGTTGATGGCAATGTCGAAGCTGCCCGCGAGATGTTGACACGTCCTCATCGTTTAGATGGAATCGTTGTTCACGGAGAAAAACGTGGTCGTGAAATTGGATATCCAACAGCAAACCTTGGAAGTATTGATGGTCAAACAATTCCGGCAGATGGCATTTACGCTGGATGGCTAACGGTAGGAATTGACCGCTGGCCAGCGGCGATTTCAATTGGTACAAATCCAACCTTTGAAGGTGTGCGAGGCCGACAGGTTGAGGCATATGCATTGGATCAAGTTGGATTACAGCTTTATACAAAGGCGGCAACAATCGAGTTTGGATGGCGTCTGCGTGATACATTGAAATTCGATGGGCTTGACCCACTGTTAGAGCAGATGGCCAAGGATTGCGCCGAGGCCCGTCGATTGACCGAGCTCTAAGCGGGGGATTTTCCTCGATTTCAGGTATCTCACGCCTGACTGTTACCCTTGCCCTTCAATCGAGTTAGCGAGTTTCTCGTGAGTCAAACCGAGAAGCCCTCGTGCTCAGTACATAAGGAGAACAAGAAATGGCATTAACGCCGGAAGTAAAGAAGGACATCATTGCTCAGTACGGTTCTACCCCTACTGACACAGGATCACCTGAAGCACAGGTAGCGCTACTATCAAAGAGAATTGATCAGATCACTGATCACTTGAAGGCTAACCCACATGATCACCACAACCGTCGTGGTCTTTTGTTGTTAGTTGGTCGTCGTCGTCGCATCCTTCAATACCTAGCGAAGACAGATATCAACCGTTACCGCGCAATTATCGAAAAACTCGGTATTCGCCGCTAATTAAGTAATACCAATCTGCCGCAGAGCGATGGTCCTCGGTAGTGGTTTCCGCGCAATATATCTTTTTAAGGAATTAGAGCGCGTGAACTTCGATCGAAGACTCTTGCGTCTTGAGCAGATTAAAAAACTCAACAATTCTGTTGTGTTTTCAATCTACAAAGAGGAGGACCCATGGAGGGTCAAGAGGTTCAGTCAGCCGTTGCAGTTATTGACAACGGAAAATTTGGAAAACGAGAGATTCGTTTTGAAACAGGACGCCTAGCGCGCCAAGCAGCTGGAGCTGCAGCTGTTTATCTAGATGATCAAACAATGATCTTCTCAGCGACTACAGCATCAAAAACTCCAAAGGATCAATTTGATTTCTTTCCTTTAACAGTTGATGTTGAAGAGAAGATGTATGCAGTTGGTCGTATCCCAGGATCATTCTTCCGTCGCGAAGGTCGTCCATCAGAGGATGCAATTCTTACCTGTCGTTTGATCGACCGCCCATTGCGTCCATCATTCGTAAAGGGACTTCGTAATGAAGTTCAGATCGTTGTGACAGTTATGGCACTCGATCCAGATCACATGTATGACGTTATCGCTATCAACGCAGCATCAATGTCAACACAACTTGCAGGACTACCATTTTCTGGTCCCATCGGTGGCGTTCGCGTTGCTTTGATTGATGGTCAGTGGGTTGCATTCCCTAATCACTCACAGGTTGCAAACGCAGTCTTTGACATGGTTGTTGCAGGTCGCGTAAATAAAGATGATGTTGCAATCATGATGGTTGAAGCAGAAGCTACAGAGCGCACGATTGAATTGATCAAAGGTGGCGCACCAACGCCTACTGAAGAGGTTGTTGCACAAGGACTTGATGCGGCTAAGCCATTCATCAAGATTCTCTGTGATGCACAAGCAAAGCTTGCAAAGGTTGCTGCAAAGCCAACTGCAGAGTTCCCAGTCTTCTTGGATTACCAGGATGATGTATTCGCAGCTGTTGAAAAGGCAGCTAAGGATGAGCTTGCAAAGGCGCTAACTATCGTTGGTAAGCAAGAGCGCGAAACAAAGATCGATGAGATCTCTGCTTCTGTTAAGGAATCAGTAAGCGCACAATTTGAAGGACGCGAAAAGGAAGTTCCTGCAGCGTTCCGTTCATTAACCAAGAAGCTTGTACGTCAGCGCGTGTTGCGTGACAAGATCCGTATCGATGGTCGCGGTCTTCGCGATATTCGTGCGCTATCTGCAGAGGTAGAAGTTATTCCTCGCGTACACGGTTCAGCAATTTTCGAACGTGGAGAGACACAGATTCTTGGAATCACAACTCTTAACATGTTGAAGATGGAGCAGCAGCTCGATACTTTGAACCCAGAAAATCACAAGCGTTACATGCACAACTACAACTTCCCACCATATTCAACTGGTGAGACCGGTCGTGTTGGTACACCTAAGCGTCGCGAAATCGGCCACGGTGCACTTGCTGAGCGTGCATTGATTCCAGTTCTACCAACTCGCGAGGAGTTCCCTTACGCAATCCGTCAGGTATCTGAAGCGCTTGGTTCAAATGGTTCAACATCTATGGGCTCTGTTTGTGCTTCAACACTTGCACTATTTAATGCAGGTGTTCCGCTACGTGCTCCAGTAGCAGGTATTGCAATGGGTCTTATCTCAGATGATGTCGATGGCAAGGTTGAGTACGTTGCATTGACAGATATCTTGGGTGCAGAAGATGCATTCGGAGATATGGATTTCAAGGTTGCCGGAACTAAGGACTTTGTTACAGCGTTACAGCTAGATACAAAGCTTGATGGAATTCCTGCATCAGTTCTTGCTGGTGCACTTCTACAGGCTAAGGAAGCGCGTCTTGCGATTCTAGATGTCATGAATGAAGCTATCGATGCTCCAGATGAGATGAGCCCATTTGCTCCTCGCATCATCTCTGTAAAGATTCCAGTTGATCAGATTGGTGCGGTTATCGGGCCTAAGGGCAAGATTATTAACCAGATCCAAGATGAGACAGGCGCAGATATTTCTATCGAAGATGATGGAACTATTTACATCGGCGCAACTGATGGTCCATCAGCTGAAGCTGCTCGTGCACAGATCAATGCAATTGCAAACCCACAGATGCCAGAGGTTGGCGAGCGTTACCTAGGTACCGTTGTGAAGCTTGCAGCGTTTGGTGCATTCATCTCATTGATGCCAGGTAAAGATGGCTTGCTCCACGTATCTCAGATTCGCAAGATGCATGGTGGAAAGCGCATTGAAAACCTTGAAGAGGTTATGAAGGTTGGCGACAAGATCCAGGTAGAAATCGGCGAGATCGATCCAAAGGGTAAGCTTTCCTTGGTCCCTGTGCTTGAAGATGGAACAACTGGTTCAGCTGAATAAATGAGCGTTCGTCGTTCAGTATTACCTAGCGGTCTGCGTATCGTTACTGAAGAGGTTCCTTCGGTACGCAGCGCCGCGATTGGTATCTGGGTAAATGTTGGTTCACGTGATGAAACCCCGGCCGTTGCTGGGGCTTCTCACTTTCTAGAGCATTTACTGTTCAAGGGAACCAAGCGACGAAATGCTTTAGAGATCTCCTCTTCCATCGAATCAGTTGGTGGCGAGATGAATGCTTTTACAAGCAAGGAGTACACCTGCTTTTATGCACGTGTAATTGATACAGATCTGCCAATGGCAATTGATGTTGTCTCTGATCTGATCACATCCTCTGTTGTAACCGCACTTGATGTGGATGCAGAGCGCAAGGTAGTTCTTGAAGAGATTGCCATGCGCGATGATGATCCCAGCGATCTAGTTCATGATCTATACGCTGAAACCTATTACGGAGATACTCCATTGGGCCGCCCAATTCTTGGCACAATTGATTCAATTAACAACATGTCTCGTAACTCAGTCTTTAACTACTACAAGAAGCGTTATTTGCCCCAGGATTTAGTTGTGGCAGTTGCGGGAAATATTAGGCATAAAAAGGTAGTTGCGATGGTTGAGGCTGCACTTTCTCAGGATGGTTTCTTGGATGTAACCGGTGCTCCAGTTATTCGCCCGAACACTCTGATACGTAAGAGCCTTCAGCGATCAGTTGGACTTATTTCACGACCAACTGAACAAGCACATATGTTCTATGGCATGGAGGGCGTTGCCCGTCATGATGATCGCCGTTTTGCCATGGGAATCTTGGCATCTGCACTTGGTGGGGGAATGTCATCCCGATTGTTCCAAGAGATCCGTGAAAAACGGGGACTTGCATACTCCGTCTATGCATATGCGCAACAGTTTGCCGGCAGCGGGCAAATTGGTTTCTACGCCGGATGTAATCCAGCTAAGGCGATTGAAGTTGTTGAAATCATTCGTGAGGTTTTAGCTGATGTTGCAGATAATGGAATGTCACATGAAGAGATTGAACGCGCTAAGGGTGCCGTTCGCGGCTCATTAGTTTTGAGCCAAGAGGATTCAGGTTCTCGTATGAGCCGAATCGGCAAGAATGAGATTGTGTACGGACACGTTATGGACTTTGATGAGATTCTTAAGGCGATCTCACGCGTAAATGACACAGACATTAAGGAAATTGCCAGCGCCTTTCTGAGTAAAACGCCTACCCTTGCTCTTGTGGGACCATTTAAATCGGAGTCAAAGTTTGAGAAGGTGTTAAGCAAATGATCAATGTTGCCGTCTTAGGTGCTCGTGGTCGAATGGGCTCCGAAGTTGTAAGGGCTGTCGAAGCAGCAGATGGATTAGCACTTGTTGCAGCCCTTGATATGGGCGATTCTCTTGAGCAACTCAAAGACTCTGCGGCCCACGTTGTTGTTGATTTCACAGCTCCAGATAGCGTGATGAGCAATCTAGATTTTCTCATTAATAATGGAATGAATGTAGTTGTTGGAACAACTGGATTTGATGATGCCAAGCTTGCAACCGTTAATGGATGGCTAGCACAAAATCCTTCAGTGGGTGTTCTTATCGCTCCTAACTTTGCAATTGGTGCGGTATTAATGATGGAGTTTGCAGCAAAAGCTGCCCGCTACTTTGAATCTGCTGAAATAATCGAACTTCATCACCCTGCAAAGATAGATGCACCATCGGGAACAGCGGCACGTACCGCAAAATTAATGAGCGCTGCACGCAAAGAGGCAGGCCTTGGCGCAATGCCCGATGAAACAAGTGTGGCGCTCAATGGTGCACGTGGTTCTTTAGTGGGCGACATTCCAGTGCACTCAGTTCGTGCTCGTGGATTGGTTGCTCACCAAGAGGTTTTGTTTGGTGGATTAGGGGAGACCTTAACTATTCGTCACGATTCAATTGACCGTGTAGGGTTTATGCCAGGAGTTATTCTTGGAGTACGCAAAATTATTAACACCCCAGGCCTAACCCTCGGCCTCGAAAAATTTATTTAAAGAGCAACCAATGTCTAAAGATCAAATCACTATGTATGGTGCCGATTGGTGCGGAGATTGCCGTAGATCAGAGCGACTATTGAAAGAGCTCAATATTGAGTATACAAAAATTGATACTGATGCAGATGTAACAGCTGCCGACAAAGTTATTGAGATCAACGGTGGAGCAAAATCGATTCCAGTGATTGTTTTCTCTGATGGAACTCATCTGACTGAACCATCTGATAATGATCTGAAGGCCAAACTTCAATCTTTAGGAATTATCTAAAGCCAGTTGTAGACCGCAGCTGATGAAATCGCTGCGGAGAGCACCACTATTGGAAAAGGTGCTTTTAAAAAAAGTGCAACAGTCGCAACAGATATGCCAACTACTCGCTGGTCAATCACAAGTTGAGATTTTTCTGAAAAGCTCTGAACTGCGACTAAGGCGCTCAAAAGTGCGATAGGAATAAGAGCGTTGATCCTTTGAACCTTAGGGTGCGAAAGCCACCGCTCAGGTACCGAATGACCTGAATACTTCAGCAGGAATGCAATCAGGCTGGTCCCAAGGGTTGCTATCCACAGTGTTGTCATAATCTGGATGCTCATCGCTTTAACCCAACTGCAATTGCGATGAATGCGGTTGCGATTATTGGTAACCCCGCTGGAAGTATTGGTGTCATTGCTATTGCAAAGAGCGCGCAACCAACGGCTAGTGCGCGTTCAAAATTTCCGGTTAATCGAGGCCAAACCAAACCTAAAAATGCAGCAGGAACCGCCGAATCCAAGCCAAAGGCGCGAATATCGCCCATAGCTTGCGCACCTAAGGCACCAGCCAGAGTAAATAGATTCCAGAAGACAAATACTCCAATGCCGGTGTACCAAAAACCTTTGCGCATGGCAACGATTCCACGTGGCTCTTGACCAAGAGCAACACCAGTTGATTCATCAATTGTTATTTGTGCAGCAACAACCCGTTTCAAACCTCTGACCTTTAAATGTGGAGCCATGATTACTCCATATAGAGCGTTTCTGACTCCGAGCAATGATGCCGTTGCAATTGCACTAATGGCTGATCCACCTGCACCAATGACACCAACTACCGCAAATTGAGATGCCCCTGAAAAAGTCAGTAATGACAAGAGACAAGCTTGAACAACGGTGAATCCATTGGCAACAGCCGCCGCCCCAAAAGCCACTCCATAAGCGCCCACCGTGATGGAAACACTCATGGAGTCCCTAAAAGTGGTGGAGGCAACTCTGGACACGCGGCTATTGTGCCGTATAAATCCAAGAGTCGATAGGGGCACATAGATAGGGTGCCTTCATGAGTGAAGAGATTATTTACCGAGATGATGTAACTGTTGAATTAGTTAAATCTAGCGCTAGTGATGCTGATGTCATTTGGGCGGCACGTGTGTCAACAGCAGGCGAACAATCATTGGATGAGATTGGTGAAGATCCAGCACGTTCAGCGGGGTTGATCAACTACCTTGCTCGCGAGCGTCATGGTTCACCATTCGAGCACACCTCAATGACCTTCTTTGTCTCTGCACCAATTTTTGTTTTCCGCGAATTTATGCGCCATCGCATCGCCTCCTATAACGAGGAAAGTGGACGTTACCGCGAACTTAAACCGGTTTTCTATATACCATCTGCTGATCGAAAGTTGATCCAGATTGGAAAGACTGGTGCTTATACATTTGTAGAAGGCACAAAAGAGCAGTTTGATATAACGGTTGAGTCAATGAAGGTTGCATATGTTGCCGCCTATGAAAGTTACAAGAAGATGTTGGATGCGGGGGTTGCCCGTGAAGTTGCGCGTGCAGTTTTACCTGTAGCTACCTACTCATCGATGTATGTCTCTATGAATGCACGTGCATTAATGAACTTTTTATCCTTGCGTACAGCCCGCGAAGGCTCACACTTTCCTAGCTACCCTCAGCGTGAAATTGAGATGGTTGCCGAGAAAATGGAAGCAGAATTTGCCACATTAATGCCGCTTACATACGGAGCCTTTGAAAAGTCTGGACGAATCGCCCCTTAATACGGGTAGAGTTGGAGGCATGACAACCCCTGCTCCTTTTGGACGTCTTTTGACCGCGATGGTCACTCCCTTTACAAAGGATGGTGACATCGATTGGGCAGGAGTTGAAACCCTTGCCGCGCACCTTGTCGCCAATGGACATGATGGAATCGTGGTCAATGGAACAACGGGTGAAGCGCCAACTACTAAATCCTCGGAAAAAGAGGAGATCATTCGCGTTGTTCGAAACGCTGTTGGGCCGAAGATAAAGGTCGTATCTGGTGCCGGCGATAATGAAACTGAGTATTCAATCAATCAAGCCAAGCGAACTGAAAACGCGGGAGCAGATGGTTTATTAGTTGTTACACCGTATTACAACAAGCCACCACAAGCGGGAATCGAAGCACATTTCCGTGCAGTTGCAGATGCAACCGATCTTCCAATGATGATGTATGACATTCCGGGTCGCACTGGTGTTCCAATTGAACCTGACACAATTGTGCGCCTATTTGAGCACCCACGCATCGTTGCCTTGAAGGATGCAAAGGGGGATGTCGCCTCTACATCATGGGTGATTAAGCGCTGTGGAATTCCAATTTATTCCGGCGATGACATTCTTAACCTTCCACTACTTTCAGTTGGTGCCGTTGGATTTGTATCTGTGTGTGGCCATACAGTTGGTAAGGATCTTCGCGAGCTTCTAGATGCATGGTTTGCAGGAAACTCAGCGCGTGCATTAGAGATACATCAAAAACTTCTTCCTGTATTCACAGGTACATTCCGCACACAAGGTGCAATTCTTACCAAAGCCGCACTCACACTTATGGGTCTACCAGGTGGCCACACTCGTCTTCCACTCGTCGATGCAACAGAGGCTCAGATTGCGCAACTGCGCGAGGATCTGCGCGCTGGCGGCGTCGCAGTTAACTAATGAATCATCCACATCCTAATCTCAGTACGCCACCTGCTTTAGTTGATGGTGGATTGCGAATAGTTGCCCTTGGCGGATTAACTGAAATTGGCCGCAATATGACGGTCTTTGAGTATAAATCCAAGTTACTTATTGTCGACTGTGGTGTTTTGTTTCCTGAAGATACCCAACCAGGCATCGACCTAATTTTGCCTGATTTTTCCTACATCAGAGACCGCCTTCATGATGTGGTCGGAATCTTTCTCACACATGGACATGAAGATCACATCGGTGCAGTTCCGTATTTGCTGCGTGAACGTGGAGATATTGCGATTTACGGATCTGCGTTGACATTGGCCCTTATCACTGCGAAGTTGAAGGAGCACAGAATTTCGCCCTTGACTCGTGAGGTTCGCGAAGGTGGTACCGAAGATATTGGACCATTTACTCTTGAGTTTGTCGCCGTTAATCACTCGATCCCAGATGCGTTAGCTGTTGTCATTAATACAGATGCTGGTCGAGTGCTTGCAACAGGTGATTTCAAGATGGACCAGCTTCCATTAGATGGTCGGATTACAGATCTGCGAACCTTTGCCCGTCTTGGCGAGCAAGGTGTGGACCTTTTTATGGTGGATTCAACCAACGCTGATGTTCCGGGTTTTACCCCCTCGGAACGTGAAATTATGCCCGCCCTCAACCGCGTAATCGCTTCGACCAGACGCCGCGTAATTGTTGCATCATTTTCTTCTCATGTGCATCGCGTTCAGCAAGTTATCGATATCGCTGCGCAACATGGTCGCAAAGTTGTCTTTATTGGTCGATCTATGGTTCGCAATATGAAGATTGCCGAGGATATGGGTTATCTACATATTCCTGCTGATCTAGTTATCGATGCCAAAGATCTTGATCAGTACGATGACAATGTTGTTTTAATCTGTACAGGCTCACAAGGTGAACCGATGGCCGCCTTATCTCGTATGGCTAATGGGGATCATCAAATTCGGGTTGGCGAGGGCGATACTGTAATTTTGGCATCATCACTGATTCCGGGAAATGAAAACTCAGTGTTTAGGGTAATTAATGAGTTAACACGTTTTGGTGCAAAGGTAGTTCATAAGGCAAATGCCATGGTGCATGTTTCTGGACACGCAGCTGCAGGTGAGTTGCTGTACTGCTACAACATTGTTAAACCCAAGTATGTAATACCAATCCATGGCGAGTGGCGTCACATGAAGGCTAACGCTGAATTAGCTATTCAATCAGGCGTTGCTAGAAGCAACACATTCATTGTTGATAATGGTGTTGTTATTGATCTGATCAATCATGAAGCCGAAATTGTCGGAGCTGTTCCGGTTGGATTTGTATTTGTTGATGGACAAAGCATCGGAGACATTACTGAAAGCTCTTTGAAGGATCGACGAATTCTTGGCGAAGAAGGCTTTATCTCCTGCATTGTTGTTATTGATTCGCAAAGTGGAAAAATAGTTGCAGGTCCTGATATTCATGCTCGTGGCTTTAATGAGGATGCAGCGATGTTTGATGAGGTAAAGATGAGAATTGAGAGAGCGCTTGCAACCGCGGTTGCCGATGGCAATAACGGCACCCATCAGCTCTCACAGATAGTGAGAAAAACTATTGGTGGTTGGGTAGGCGGAGAGCATCGTAGAAAGCCGATGATTGTCCCTGTCGTTATTGAAGTTTAAAGAACGGCGCGCCTAGTAGGTTCCAATTTGTTCACCCTTTACGATCGTGCGTGTGGCTAAAAGGAAAAAGGCAAAGAGTAAGACTGGGGCGGTAGGCGCAGCTCTAGGTCGTGGCCTTTCTTCACTGTGGCGTTTTATCGCGAAATCTTTAGGAAGCGGGGTTCGTTTTATAGCACGAGGTGCTCGTGACCTCGATCCTGCTCATCAACGCGATGGCCTAGCATTTCTTATTTTAATTCTCGCTCTTATTGCAACTGCAGGTACATGGTTTAACTCAGACAATGTAGTGGGTCGAAGTGTGTATTCGGCAATTTATGGCGGTGTTGGTCGAGTTGGAGTTTTTGCTCCAATAGTTTTAATTTATTTCGCCTTTAGATTGTTTAGGGTTCCTGAGGATTCAAGGGCTACAGGTCGAATAATTGTTGGGACATTAGCCTTGTTACTGTCAACAACAGGATTAGCCCACATGCTCAATGGTTCCATTGGAACCGGCGCAACTGCGATGCGTCAGGGTGGTGGCTGGTTCGGGTATGCGGTATCAACCCCTCTGGTCAGTCTGATGACATCTGTGTTGGCATACCCAGTTCTCATAATTCTCGCTCTCTTTGGAGTACTTGTAATTACAGCAACTCCAGTAAATGAGATCTTCACAAAGCTTTCATCTGTTGGCAGTTGGATTTGGTCAAAGCGTCCAGAGCGTGCCGAAAGGGTTGAAGAGAGGTTTGAAATAACTGACACACCGCCCTTTGAATCTCCTGTCGTTGCAGCTTGGAACGCGCCGGCCAATGAAGAGGATGAAGAGTTGGATGAGGATAGCTTTGATGATGAGTTTCCTGTTGAAGAATCTATTCCAGCCATTACACATTCAAATGAAAATACAGTTGCGGTAAAACGGCCAGAACAGTTGCTGTTAACGGCAGATGTTAGGTACGAGCTACCAGCACCAGATTTATTACGCACCGGGCCTGCGGCAAAGGCTAAAAGTAAGGCCAACGAACTTGTCGTTGCGGCATTAACAGAGGTGTTTCTACAGTTTGATATTGATGCCAGAGTTACCGGCTTTATGCGCGGCCCAACGGTCACCCGTTATGAAGTTGAACTGGGAAATGCAGTAAAGGTAGAGCGAATAACCGCTCTTGCTAAGAATATCTCCTATGCCGTAGCAAGTAGCGATGTTCGAATTCTGTCGCCGATTCCGGGTAAGTCAGCGGTTGGAATTGAGATCCCAAATACCGATCGTGAGATAGTGGCATTAGGTGATGTTCTACGCTCAACTGTTGCAGGCCAAGATCTGCACCCCATGCTTGTTGCACTTGGTAAGGATGTCGAAGGAAACTTTGTTTGTGCAAATCTGGCAAAGATGCCGCACCTCTTAGTTGCGGGAGCAACTGGTGCAGGTAAGTCATCGATGATTAATGCGATGATTACATCGATTTTAATGCGAGCAACACCTGATGATGTTCGATTAGTTTTGATCGATCCTAAGCGGGTGGAGCTCAATGCATACGAAGGTATCCCACACCTGATTACACCGATCATCACAAATCCAAAAAAGGCAGCTGATGCACTTACTTGGGTTGTTCGTGAAATGGATCTACGTTATGAGGATTTATCCACCTTTGGTTTTAGGCATATCGATGACTTTAACAAGGCGGTACGCGCAGGTAAGGTCATAGCTCCTGAAGGTAGCGATAGAACTATTGAGCCCTATCCATACCTTCTCGTTATTATCGATGAGCTTGCAGATCTCATGATGGTTGCCGCTAAAGAGGTTGAAGAATCTGTTGTTCGTATCACTCAGTTGGCGCGATCTGCAGGTATTCACTTAGTTCTTGCAACGCAACGGCCATCTGTTGATGTTGTGACCGGCTTGATTAAGGCAAATGTTCCATCTCGTCTCTCCTTTGCTACGAGTTCATTGGCAGATAGTCGAGTTATTTTAGATAGCCCTGGTGCAGAAAAACTTGTAGGCCAAGGCGATGGACTCTTCATCCCAATGGGTGCAAGCCGTGCAATTCG
>LIAM01000012.1 GCA_001438925.1 Actinobacteria bacterium BACL15 MAG-120619-bin91
CCCTGCATACCGTTCCAGCATTCCATGTCCATGTGTTGCAAAGACAACGGTGCGATCCTCAGAAAGTGCTTGATGTAGAGTCTCGATGGCACGATCTACATCTCCACGCATGGGATCGATCGCTGCAAACTCCAGAAAGGTTGTTTCAGGATCCAGATCTGTGCCAAAGGGGCTGAGCTCACTTGCACTCATTCCCGCCCTTAATATCTCTTCAGAGAGCTCATCCCAGGCCATGTATGTACCGGAACCATGATGAATTGGTGCGCTTGCTCCAAGAGCGGCGTTTGACCACGATGCGTTAAGAAACTCCTCATTGGTTGCAAGCAGATCTGCTGCGCGTGATTTGATCCGTTGTTCATCAATAAAAATTATGTGGGTATTGACCGGCATACGAGAAAGCAAACTCTCAGTTTGATCAATCAGCAATGGAATTAATGACTCCATGCCCTCAAATATCATTCCTTCTGAAATCTTTCCAAGCATCTCCGCAGCGGCTAGATACTTATCTGCAACTTCGATTGCACGGTGCCTTATCTCAGGTGTCAATAAGAGCTCCCGACATGGGTAAATTTCAATGGCACCAACAACTGGTTGAAAGGTTCGCTGATCCGAAACCTCGAAGTAACTTAAGTCCTCAATATCATCACCAAAGAAATCAATTCGTATTGGATGGTGGCTTAGTGGCAAAAACAAATCGACGATGCCACCGCGAACAGCAAACTCGCCACGACGTTCAACTAAATCGGTTCGGGTGTAAGCAAGGGAAGATAAGTGACGAACAAGTTCATCGAGGGATTGCTCTTTACCAACTTCGAGTTGAAGAAGTGAGGATTTACCGAGCGCACTAATGATGCGATGGATTGCACCACGCACAGGTGTAACAACAATCGGATTGATACTATGTTTTTGTTGCAGTGCATAAAGGGTTTGAATTCTTTTCGCGACGGTATCGCTGCGGGGACTTAAACGTTCATGGGGCAAGGTCTCCCAGGCTGGAAACTCCAAAACATTGTCATGGAGCTCTCGTAACTCATTCACAAGATCTTCAGAGCTTCGACTAGAGCTGGTGACAACTAATAGTGGATGCGAGGATGCTCGAGCCGCCAATAGAAAGGGGTAGAGCGATTGCGGTGCCACAATATGAGATGCATCGGAGTTAAGTGGCAATGCTGGAATTAACCCGCGCATAATTACTCTCCAATGCCGTTAGGCCCCGACTCACAAATAGGGGGTACCTAGCGGAGGGGGGCTTGATTGGGGTTAAGTCTAATTTAGTTTTGCAATGCGCACTTACCTGAGAGGATTGCCCAATGAGCCAGAGCCCGATCGCTGCAGATGATGCAGCTCTTCGTAGCGATGTGCGTCGTCTTGGCGATTTATTAGGCCAAACCCTTGTTCGACAAGAAGGTCCAGAACTTTTGGCCCTGGTTGAAGAGGTTCGCAAAGCGGTCCGCGAAGGAAGCGGCGCAGAAATCCTTGCCCAACTGTCAGTTGAAGATTCTGTTCAACTTGTACGTGCCTTTAGTACATATTTTCACCTGGCAAATGTTGCAGAACAAGTTCACCGTGCACGTGTACTTGCAGAGGCGCGAGTAAGTGGTGGTTCTTGGTTAGCACGTGCCGTTGATCGAATCGATGCCGCACTGAAAGCGCAAACACCTGGACATGAGTTAACTAAAGAAGAGATCGCCGAATGGGTTGGTGCGATGTCTGTGCGTCCAGTATTTACCGCTCACCCAACTGAAGCTGCACGTAGATCTGTTCTGAATAAGTTAGGAAGTATCGCTGATCTACTAGATGATCCACGTAACCCTTCTCAACAGGAACGACTTGCTGAAACCGTTGATCTTTTATGGCAGACCGATGAACTTCGTTTAGGTCGACCAGAGCCATTAGATGAAGCGCTCAACGCTTTGTACTACTTGGATGATTTGTTTACTCAAACCGTTCCAGAAGTTCTCAATGATTTTGCGAGAGAGATGAAGCGAATCGATGTTGAGGTTCCAATTACTGCTCGCCCATTGTCATTTGGTAACTGGATCGGTGGCGACCGGGATGGAAACCCAAATATCACCGCTGAGGTAACAACTGATGCGATGGAGCTTCAGGTATCGCATGCGATCCGTGTGACGATCGCTGCCATGAACGCTTTGCGCCAGATGCTGTCAGTTTCAACCAAGATAGTTGGAGCAACACCTGAACTATCTGCTTCAGTTGAGAAGGATTTGAAGAACATCCCGGAGTTTGAACCACGTTTCTTACGCCTTAACGCTGAAGAGCCTTATCGCTTAAAGGCAACAGCAATTGTTCACCGTTTAGCTTTTACGCGAGATCGCCATGCAAAGGGTGCTCCACATGTTCCAAACCGCGATTATGCAAACACCGCAGAGCTATTGGCCGATCTTGTATTAATGCGTGATTCATTGTTGGCCCATCGTGGTGAATTGATTGCTACAGGTCTTCTTGAGCGCACAATTCGCACAATTGCCGCCTTCGGAATCAACCATGCAACTATGGATGTTCGCGAGCACTCAGATGCTCACCACAATGTCTTGAAGCAGATTACTGGCATCGATGGTTACACCGAAAAATCTCATGATGAGAAGTTTGAAATCCTGACTCAAATTCTGGCAGATGATGTGCGCTTTGATACATCACAACTTGAAGCCTTGGGTAAGAAAACGGTAGATACCTTTGTTGCTATTAATAATTTGATTGATCGATTTGGCCCTGAGGCGATCGAGACCTACATCGTTTCGATGACAAAGGGCGCCGATGATTTGATCGCTGCAGTTGTGATCGCTCAACAAGCCGGGCTAGTTTCCTTGAAAGAGAAAAAGGCTCGTATCGGTTTTGCTCCATTGCTAGAGACCGTGGCTGAACTTCGCGCAGCTGGTGAGATTCTTGAAAAGCTGTTAAGTAACCCTTCATACCGCTCGATAGTTGCTCTTCGTGGCGATGTTCAAGAGGTCATGTTGGGATATTCAGATTCAAATAAGGATGCTGGAATTGCAACTAGCCAATGGGAGATACATAGAGCCCAGCGTTCATTGCGCGATGTTGCGATGAAACATGGTGTGAAGTTGAGTTTATTCCATGGTCGCGGTGGCTCTGTTGGTCGCGGTGGCGGTCCAACATATGAAGCCTTGATTGCGCTTCCGTGGGGTTCGGTAGATGGTCACATTAAAATGACAGAGCAAGGTGAGGTAATTAGTGACAAGTACGCACTGCCATCACTTGCCCGTGAAAATGTTGAGTTAACCCTTGCCGCATCCCTTGAAGCAACAGTTCTAAATCGTGGGCCTCGCCAAAGTACTGAAGAGCTTGCTGCCTGGGGCGATTGCATGCAGTTAGTAAGTGACTCCTCATTTAAGCGATACCGAGCATTGATTCAACAACCTGATCTACCCGCTTACTTTTACTCATCAACTCCAGTTGAACAGCTCGGCGAACTCTTCTTGGGATCGCGTCCCTCCAGACGCCCAGATGCAGCCGGTGGCCTAGAGTCATTGCGTGCGATTCCGTGGGTATTTGGCTGGACACAGTCACGTCAGATTGTTCCTGGTTGGTTTGGTGTTGGCTCTGGCTTAAGGGCGGCACGTGAAGCGGGACATTCAAAGCTGTTGGAACAGATGCTCAAGGAGTGGCACTTCTTCACAACCTTTATTAGCAATGTTGAAATGACACTAGCCAAGACTGATTTAGCACTTGCCAAGCGTTATGTTGAAGAGTTAGTTCCTGCAGAGCTACATCACTTCTTAGATGAGATCCAAGAAGAGTTTGACTTAACGGTCTCTGAAATTCTGGCTCTCACAAATAAGAAGAGCTTGTTAGGTGATCAAGAGATCTTGGCTAGAACTTTGCAGGTTCGGGATGCCTATCTTTCACCGATTCACTTGCTGCAAGTAAACCTGCTCAAGCGTGTGCGAGATGCGGGAGATTCAGCCGATCCAGTTTTGCGTCGTGCCTTGTTGCTCACTATTAATGGTGTTGCTGCAGGGTTACGTAATACCGGTTGATTCTAGATTTTCTCTTTTTGTGCTTTCAAACTGCTTAACTGTTAAAAGCCGACTGCGTAGCTTCTAAACCCTTTGTAATTAAAGATTCCACAACATCTGCGCCGCGCACGATAAATTCAGCTAAATCCTTTTGCTCAACCTTTGAGAAAGCCTTTAAAACAAAATCAGCTGGATCCTGTTGACCCATGGGGCGGCCAATCCCTAAACGGACGCGGTAATAATCAGGGCCATCAAATGCTGAGGTCATTGATTTCAAACCATTGTGGCCATTATCGCCACCTGCAAATTTGGTACGGATTGCTGCAAATGGAATATCTAACTCATCATGTAAAGCAATAATATTTGCCGGCTCTACTGAGTAAAAGTTTGCAAGGGCCTTAATAGGGCCACCTGTTTCATTCATATAGCTCTTTGATTTTGCAAGGACTACTGAATGAGTACCCGCATCTAATTTAAGGGCTGCAATATCGTTGCGAGATTTATGTGTTGAGAATTTAATTAAATGGCGATGAGCTAACTCATCAATCACCATCTGGCCGATGTTATGACGGGTGGCAGCGTATTTTTCCCCTGGATTGCCCAGGCCAACTACCAACCACGTCATAACAACAAAGCCTAAGGGTTAAGCGTCCTTCTTCTCTGCATCTGCAGCAGGTGCTGCTGCATCAGTTGCAACAGGTGCGACTACCTCTTCAACCGCTGCCGTTGACTTCTCTGATAGGTGAACAACGATCATCTTAGGATCAGAGACAAGTTCAACACCAGCTGGAAGCTTTACATCCGCTGCATACTTTGAGTGTCCTGAAGCTAGGCCTTGAATATCTACTTCAAGGAAGCTTGGAATAGATGAAGCATCAACGCTAACTTCAATTGAGTTGTGAACATGCTCAAGAATTCCATCACGATCATGCTCTCCTACTGAGTGAACAGGAACTGAAACAACAACCTTCTCACCGCGACGAACTAGAACTAAATCGACGTGCTCAAGAATCTGCTTGAGAGGATCGCGAACGATCACCTTTGGAAGTGTCAGCTCATTCTTTCCATCAATTGTGATGTCAAGAAGAACGTTTGACTGCTTCAGTGCAACGCCCATCTCTTTGGCGTTAAGGGTGATGTGAAGTGGCTTCTCGCCATGACCATAGATAACTGCAGGAACTAAACCATCGCGACGTGCACGACGTGATGCGCCTTTACCAAATTCAGTACGTGTGGTTCCGACAATCTTTACTTCTGCCATGAAAAAACTCCTGTCATCTCAGTAATACATGAGTCTGACAGGAGTTGGATACCTTGCCGTCGATAACGGTTCCGATTGAAACCCTCGCCAGAATGGTTGAAGTCTATGAGATTAGGGAGAAAGCTACAAATCCCCCCTTAGGAGTGGCCGTCAAAGAGGCTTGTAACTGAACCATCTTCAAAAACCTCGCGAATTGCCCGGCCCAGAAGTGGGGCGATTGAAAGCACGGTCAGATTATCGAACCTCTGATCTTCAGAGATCGGCAAGGTATTTGTAATAACCACCTCAGATGCCCGACTGTTCTTTAATCGATCAACCGCAGGACCACTAAATACCGCATGGGTTGCAGCGACGATTACA
The DNA here is from genome assembly GCA_001438925.1 of Actinobacteria bacterium BACL15 MAG-120619-bin91. GTDB lineage: Bacteria > Actinomycetota > Actinomycetes > Nanopelagicales > Nanopelagicaceae > Planktophila. Next base: position 5,620 of record LIAM01000012.1, read on the forward strand.
TCTGCTGCTCCAGCTTCAAATAGCGCATCAACCGCCTTTGTAATAGTTCCAGCTGTATCGATCATGTCATCGATAACTACACATGTTTGACCAACAACATCTCCAACAACGCGACCTGTTACAGACTCATTGGGAACACGTGGATCACGTGTTTTATGAATAAATGCGATTGGGCAACCACCTAATAAATCTGACCAACGCTCTGCAACACGTACTCGACCAGAGTCAGGTGAAACGATTGTTAGTCGAGTGCGATCTACCTTGCTGCCAACGTAATTTGCAAGCATTGGAAGAGCAAAGAGATGATCAACTGGACCATCAAAGAAACCTTGAATTTGTGAGGTGTGAAGATCAACAGCCATTAAGCGATCTGCTCCAGCAGTTTTAAAAAGATCGGCCATCAAGCGTGCAGTAATTGGTTCGCGGCCACGGCTCTTCTTATCTTGTCGGGCGTAACCATAAAAAGGTGTAACTACTGTGATGCGCTTTGCTGATGCACGCTTCAAGGCATCGACCATGATCAACTGTTCCATGATCTGCTTATTAACAGGGTTGGTGTGACTTTGAATCACAAATGCATCACAACCACGAACTGATTCTTCAAAGCGAACAAAGATTTCGCCATTTGCAAAGTCGTAAGCAGAGGTTGGAGTTAGGGGAATTCCAAGTTCAGTTGCGACTTCTTCAGCAAGCTCTGGAAATCCGCGGCCTGCAAACAAGCGCAATCTCTTTTCAGAAGATAAACGGATCTCGCTCATGTATCTATCCCTTCTTCTCTGCTGCGATTGCTGACTTACTGCCCGCACGCTTGCGCAGGACCCAACCTATTACATTTCTCTGCTTTGCTCGGCCAACTCCAATTGCGCCCGCCGGAACATCTTCAGTAATTACAGATCCGGCAGCGGTATATGCGCCATCACCGATTGTTACAGGCGCTACGAGCATTGTGTCGCTGCCGATGCGCACCTGATCGCCCACCGTTGTATGGTGCTTTTCGACACCATCGTAATTTACAAAGATTGTTGCAGCGCCAATGTTGCTGCCCTCACCGATAGTTGCATCTCCAACATATGACAAATGCGGAACCTTTGAACCTGTTCCAACCGTTGCATTTTTCATCTCAACAAATGCGCCAGCCTTAGTTGCATCACCTAGTTGGGTTCCGGCACGTAAATATGTAAATGGACCAACGGTTGCACCTTCGCCAATAACCGTCTGGATTGCGATTGATTCCAGGACTGAAGCGCCTTCTTTAAGGACACAATCAGTCAAAGTTGTTCGTGGCCCTATAACAGCACCAGTTGCTACCTTTGTTGAGCCAAACAAGGCTGAGCCAGGGTGAATAGTTACATCATTTGATAGTTCAACAGTTGAATCGATCCAAGTTGTTGTCGGATCGATAATTGTGACCCCTGCTCGCATCCAGTGATCATTGATGCGATCGCGAAGCATTGCAGCACTCTCAGCCAGCTGAACTCGATCATTGACTCCAAGGGTTTCGGCGAAATCATCGATCATAATCGCAGCGACAGATTCACCCGCTGACTTCAAGATTCCAATTACATCAGTTAAATACAGCTCGCCCTGTGCGTTGGAACTGGTTAATTTGCCAATTGAGGCTGCAAGTTTTTCGCCATCAAATGCATACACACCACTGTTAATTTCAAAGATGATCTTCTCATCATCGGATGCATCTTTTTCTTCAACGATACGAAGTAGTTCATCACTATCATCACGAATTATTCGGCCATACCCTGTTGGCTCTGGATGTTCAGCGGTTAACACCGATGCTGCAAAGTTGCCGGCGGCATGGGCGGCGACAAACTGCGCCAATGAATCACCGGTTAACAACGGTGTATCTCCGGCGAGAATCAAAACCGTTCCGCGCGGAGCCTTACCAGCGAGCGCTAACTGGGTTGCATGGCCTGTTCCATTGCGTTGTTCTTGAACAATCGTTACCGCACCTGGTGCGATCTGGCCGATATGAGTTTCAACCGCTTCACGTCCTGAACCAACAACGATGCGAAGCTCTGCCGGTTTTAATTGTGAAACCGCGTGCAGTACATGTCCGAGTAGAGAACGACCTGCCACGCTGTGAAGAACCTTAGGAGTTGCCGACTTCATACGTGTGCCCTCACCAGCTGCAAGGAGGATCACGGTTTGTACGGTCACGAGTGAAGTCTAATGGTCGCTCCGCCTTTTACTTCGGCTTCGCTTGTCGCTCCGCCTTTTACTTCGGCTTCGCTTGTCGCTCCGCCACCAGGTATCGATCCTGGACCCTGGGCTTCAAAGGCCCATGTGCTAGCCACTACACAATGGCGGAACGCATATTCTCCCTCATAAATGGTGGTGCTGACGACCAAAGGCGATCAAAAGGCGATCAATTACTAGAAATTTAAGTAATTACCTTCGCACCCGCCACAGGCCCATACGCGCGAGCAACGCTGCCAACTACCCCGCTTGAGGTTAAAGCCACCACTAAATCAAGCCCCGCCTCTTCATCTGCCACTAAAAATGCAACGGTTGGGCCTGATCCAGAAACGATCGCACCAAGGGCTCCATACTCCTGGCCAACATCTAAAACTAATCGAAGCGCTGGCCGCAATGAACAGGCGGCTGCTTGTAAATCATTAACTAGTGCTGCACCTACCGCCGGTGCATCAGCTGCAAGTAAGGCCTGCATCAACGCTTCATGGGTTTGTGGTTCAACAATCTCTAACTCAGCACGCAAGCGATCACATTCAGCATATACAGCGGGTGTAGATAATCCAACTGTAGATAGCGCTAAAACCCAGTGATAGGTACCGCGTGATAATGCAGCGGTTAATTGATCTCCATGACCGCGACCAATTGCAGTTCCACCACTGAGCATAAATGGAACATCACTGCCCAATTGGGTTGCAATCTCAACCATCTCTTCTCGAGACATTCCAAGTGAGTACAAGTAATCAATACCAACAATTGTCGCGGCAGCATCGGCGCTGCCTCCAGCCATGCCACCTGCAACTGGAATTGATTTCTTAATCTCAATGTGCGCATCAACGGCTAAGTCATACTCTTTTGAAATAAGAGAAACCGCTTTAGCCGCCAAATTATTTGCATCGGCTGGAACACCATGGGTCTGCTCCCCCGAAATAGAGATCGTCAAACCAGCACCAGGTTCAGATAATTTAATAGTTACATCATCAAAGATAGAGATCGCCTGAAAAACCGAGACTAAATTGTGAAATCCATCAGACTCCTTTGGACCGACAGAGAGCTGAAGGTTGACCTTTGCAGGTACACGCACAGTCACACTCTTCACAGGCATGCGGTGACCCTATAACCGCTCTTAGAAAATGTCAGGTGCAACGGCTGCGATCTGACAAAAAGATTTAACCTCCAAAGCCTCGCCTCGCAAGGTTGGATCTATACCGGCTTTCATCAAGATCTCCTCCGCCGCAGCTGATGAGCCATACAGAGATGAAAGGGCTGATCTGAGCATCTTTCTGCGCTGGGCAAAGGCGGCATCGATAATTGTAAAAACCTTTTCGCGCATCTCTTCACTGCCAGCGGTCTGGCGGCGAGTAAAGCCAACTAGCTTTGAATCAACATTAGGTGCTGGCCAAAAGATTGAACGCGAAACCGTGCCCGCATTTTTTACCTCTGCCCACCAGGCAGCCTTTACACTGGGAATTCCATACTCTTTGCCCCCAGGTTTTGCAGCTAAGCGATCTGCAACCTCTGCTTGGACCATTACTACACCGGTACGAATGCTTGGAAACTTTTCTAAAAGATGTAGCAGTACCGGTACTGAAACGTTGTACGGCAGGTTTGCAACTAGCACCGTTGGTGCAACTGGAAGATCATGAACCGCTAATGCATCCTTATTGATGACGGTGAGATTTTCAGGATGTGCAAAGTGTTGGGCAACCGTAATTGGCAGTTGCTCAGCAAGACGGGGATCGATTTCAACAGCGATCACCGATTGAGCCGCTTCTAGCATTGCCAGGGTTAGTGAGCCAAGACCAGGTCCGATTTCAAGTGCAATGTCATTTTTGGTAACACCTGCGGTTCGTACAATTTTCGTACAGACATTGGAATCGATAACAAAGTTTTGCCCCAAAGATTTTGAGGGCTTCAAATCTAACTGTGCTGCAAGTTCACGGATTTGTGCGGCCCCTAGCAGCGTCATGGTGCGAAGGATCCAAAGATTCGTTCAGCGTTAACGCTCAGGTCGGTTGCAAGCTCTGCAAGATCTTGATCTCGCTCAACCGCCATTGCACGAACAATATTTGCAATCTGTGCAGGTGTATTTCCAGCACCGCGATGTGGAGATGGGGCAAGGAAGGGCGAATCAGTTTCCACTAGTAATTGATCAGCAGGTACAAGCTTGACCGCTGCGCGAAGTTCAGGTGCGTTTTTAAAGGTTAATGTGCCGGCAAAGGACAGGATGTAGCCACGTTCTATACATAGCTTGGCCATTGCAACATCTCCTGAAAAGCAGTGAAAGACAACCTTTTCAGGGGCCCCAACTTCCAGAAGCACAGATAAAACATCATCATGTGAATCTCGATCATGAATAACAAGTGCCTTCTTGGTTTTCTTCGCTAGCTCTATATGCCACTTAAATGAATCCTGTTGGCGTTTGCGTAGCTCAGGTGGAGTTCTGAAGTAATCAAGACCAGTTTCGCCAATTGCGCGTACCCGTGGATGCTGGGCAAGCTCCTCAATAATTTTTAAATCCGCCTCTAAATCAGCAACAACCGGTGCTTCATTGGGGTGCAAAGCAACCGCTGCCAATACTGAAGTACTCCACTTTTCTGCGGCTTGAACACACCATTTGGATTGATCTGCCGAGTATCCAACTTGAACGATGCGATCTACATTGACAGATTTTGCTTCAGCGATTACATCTGCAACCCCCTGTGAATCAAAGGCTGCATCGGTAACGATCTCTAGATGTGCATGAGAATCAACTGTAGGAACCGGTAGCGGCTCTGGCAGAGGTGCGCGAGCTCTATCGATATCGCGGTTGTGGCGATCAGCCATTGTTATTTAGGCGGGAGTTTCTAATCGTGGGAATAAGACTGGGGTCTTTGTAACCGTTGCACCCTGTGGTAACTGCCCCCAGATTGCAACATCCGAAATCTTTTGTGCATTCAGATCTCCAAGCACCGCTTGTGCGCCAAGGCTCTGCCATAAAATTTCGCATGTCTGCGGCATGACTGGATGTAACAAAACTGCAAGTGCTCTCAATGATTCAGCGGTGTTGTATAAAACCTCTTCAAGCACAGCTTGATTTGATGGATCCTTAGCAAGAATCCACGGCTCTTTTATAGTTACATAACCATTTACCTGCTTACAAAAATCCATAATCGCCATGATTCCACCCTGAAAATCAAGTGCGCACATTGCAGCATCTGCCTTTACAACAGTCTCCATGAGCGCTGCCTCAAGCCCTGCATCATGGCTAACCGCTGGAAGTGAACCTGCACAGTACTTTTCAACCATTGCTGCGCTGCGCGAGGCCAGATTTCCAAAGTCATTGGCCAGCTCCGATGTATACCGGGCGCTCATGTCCTCCCAAGAAAATGATCCATCGGTACCAAATGGAATCGCACGTAGGAAGTAATAGCGAAATGCGTCAACTCCAAAGTGATCTGTAATGTCCTTGGGAGCAATGCCGGTTAACTTGCTCTTACTCATCTTTTCTCCGCCGACCAATAGCCAGCCGTGAGCAAAGACCTTCTTGGGAACATCAAGACCCGCAGCCATCAACATCGCTGGCCAGATAACGGCGTGAAAACGCAAAATATCTTTTCCGACTAGGTGAACATCTGCTGGCCATGTTTGAGCAAACTTCTTGCCGCCTTCAGAGTTTGGATCATCTGTAAGACCGACCGCTGTTGCATAATTAAGTAGGGCATCAAACCAAACATAGACAACCTGATCGGTATCCCATGGAACTGGAATTCCCCAATCAAAGGTTGAACGTGAGATTGAAAGATCTGATACGCCACCTTCTAGAAATGAGACAACCTCGTTGCGCGCACTTTCTGGTTGGCAGGCTTCAGGATTATTTTTGTAATGAGCAAGTAGTGGCTCAACAAATGCAGAAAGTTTGAAGAACCAGTTGTTCTCATTGACAAGTTCAATTGGCTTGCTATGAATCGGGCAGCACTTTGCGCCATCAATATCAATGAGATCTCCAGGAAGTTTGAACTCTTCACATCCAATGCAGTACGGACCTTCATACTTGCCAGCGTAAATATGGCCTGCATCCTTGAGGGATTGTAAAAACTTTTGCACACGCTCTGTGTGACGCTTTTCAGTGGTACGAATAAAATCATCATTGGCAATATTGAGGTGCTCCCAGTTTGGCTTCCAGGCATCTGCAACCAACTTATCTACCCATGCTTGTGGTGCAACATTGTTGGCCTCTGCGGTGCGCATAACTTTCTGACCATGCTCATCTGTTCCAGTTAAGAACCAAACCGATTCGCCCTTTTGACGGTGCCAACGGGTGAGCACATCTCCGGCAACGGTTGTATATGCATGCCCAATATGTGGAGCATCGTTGACGTAATAGATCGGCGTCGTTAAGTAGAAAGAGTTAGTCACTGGCTCATCTTATTAGCATCGATGACAGCGGCATAAACCAGACGCTTTGCGATGCCAAACTCTTGTGCAACCGTTGCAATCGCACCCTTTCGATCCATTCCTGCACCCTCAAACTCACGCACTCGAGCCACCATATCTGAGGCGGTCAAGGAAGCAGAGTCTGTGGTTGCACCAGCGATAACTAAGGTGATCTCACCTAATACCTCGTTGCTCATTGCCCATGTAGAAAGTTCAGCTAATGTTCCACGAATAGTTTCTTCATATCGCTTAGTCATCTCACGACAAATTGCGCCATTGCGATCTGAACCAAAGATATTGACACAATCTGCTAAGGAATCAACAAGCCTGTGTGGTGCTTCAAAGAAAACCATGGTTCGCTCCTCAAAGCGAAGCTTTTCAAATGTAGCAAGTCGAGCACCTGCAGTGCGTGGCGGGAAACCTTCAAATGAAAATCGATCAGTTGGTAATCCAGATAAGGCCACAGCCATTGTGACCGCACTTGGTCCCGGAATAACAGCAACTTCAACTCCCTGTGCAATTGCATCTCTCATGAGACGAAATCCTGGATCACTAATTGTTGGCATACCTGCATCAGAGACAACTAATACAGTTGCGCCACTTTTAAGTTCAGTTAAAAGTTCGCGGCTTCGATCCTCTTCATTTCCTTCAAAGAAGGAGACAACACGTGCGGTGAAGGTAACCTCGATGTCGGCACAGAGTCGATGAAAGCGGCGTGAATCTTCAGCTGCGATGATTGATGCGCCCTCGATCGCACTCTTGAGACGGTTACTTGCATCCCCGGGGTTACCCAATGGTGTTGCTGCCAAGATGAGCGTCATGGAGTAATCCTCTCAGTAATTAGGAGCGAAGGCGCATACTCTTGACCAATGGCCGCCGCTATAGCTCCGATACTTATCGCAATAGCCTCCCTTGTACTGCGGCTGGTAAACCTTGGTTCGACCAAAGGCTTTATCTTTGATGAGGTCTATTACGTTGATGGCGCGCGGGATCTGCTCAAATTTGGAGTTGAGGTAAGCGGAAGTAGCCCAGAGTTTGTCGTTCACCCACCTGTTGGAAAGTGGTTGATTGCAGGGGGCATAGCCATCTTTGGGGACAACGAGTTTGGGTGGCGCTTTGCCACTGCGCTTATTGGAACTTTGCTGATTTTAATTTTTGCTCGCTTAGTACATGTGCTCTTTTATTCACCACTACTAACCGCCCTTGGTGCGGCGTTAATGGCACTTGATGGATTACTTCTGGTGCATTCACGAACTGCGCTACTGGATTTATTCTTAACCTTTTTTATATTTATCGCAGTCTTGCTATGGCACAGAGATCGACATTGGTGGGCAGGTCTTGCATTTGGATTAGCGCTCGGTTGCAAGTGGAGTGCAATTTACTTCATTGCAGTTATCGCACTAGTAGCTCTTTACCGAATCCTAGTAAACATGGATATCCGAGATTCAATCAAGCCAGTTGCACGAAAGTTTGCTCAATATGGTTTGCTTCCAATTTCAGTTTATGTCTTTACCTGGATTGGTTGGTTTTTATCTGACAAAGGTTGGGGCCGACAATCTTCATCTAATCCATTTGTAGCTTGGCTGAACTATCACTCAGAGATGCTGAATTTTCATACCGGACTAACTGAGAAACACCCTTACCAAGCCAATCCATGGAGCTGGCTTGTCATGGGAAGACCCACATCCTTCTTTTACGATGCACCCTCTGACTGTGGAGCTAAGAGTTGTGCTCGAGAGGTTCTAGCCCTTGGTACACCGATTTTGTGGTGGATTGGAACAGTTTCAATTGCAGTAGTAATTGGTTTTTGGATCAAATCCTTAGTTAATCGCACCACGGATTCAGCTGCACTCATTGTGGCCATAGGCGTTATCGCTGGATACTTGCCGTGGTTTGCAATGCAACAGCGCACAATGTTTACTTTTTACGCCATTATTATTCAGCCATTTATGATGCTGGCGGTTGTGTATTGTGCAAATTTACTGCTCGATAGTGGTTTAAAACCAGCGCTTTCTCAATCAATAGTAGGTAGCTTGTTTGTCCTAATCTTTATCTGCTTCATCTACTTCTTGCCGCTGTATACCGGTCAAACAATCACATACGATCAGTGGAAATTGCGTATGTGGTTTGCTTCGTGGATTTAATTATTGATTAGCTGCGCGTGCTTGGTTAAGACGCTCAACAGCTTCATCTGCTAATTGTTGATCAAAGATTTGATCACGAGATGGTGATGCTGCAGCTAGCGCTTCACGCTCAAGACGCTCCTGCTCTTCGCTCCATTGTCCTGGAGTTGTCAGATCAATTACACGCTTTGGCGCGACCGCCTTTGGAGCGTTGACATAGGTTGGAACGGGAACTTCAGTTGGCTCCCAAGCATTTCGAACCGCTGCAGTACCTTGAGGCAAAATCACAACACCCTTGAGCTCACGTTCTGACAATGGAATCCAATGTTCAGTACGTGGCTTTGGCTGAATCACTTCTGCAAGGTTTGTATTTGAAACACCTGAATTTTGGCGGCTCAGTTGTTGCACACGACGTTTCTGCAGTCGTTCACCAATCACATTACGTCGAACACCTGCAATATAAATAAGTAAACCAGATGCAGGCACTAGCGCATAAATAAATGGCATTGTATTCATAGCTCCACCTATAACTGTTGTGATTAAAGTGAATGTAATGAGTAAAAATGTAATTCTGCGACGAAGAAGTGTTTGCCGATTTTTTGCCTCTTGATCTAAATCTATATGAATTGCTCCACCACTAACTGAAGCTTGTGGTGATTGATTGGCGACAACTCGAAGAGCGCCTTTAAAACGTTCAACAGATTTTCCGGAGAACTCATTACGGTCATGGATCCAGCGGGGTGCAAAGTATGCGACCCACATTCCAATGATCGCAATATAAATAAGTCCCGAAGTCATGATGGATAAATCTAAAGGAAGGGGTGATGTATTTCGGGGATTTAGGCGCTACCTGATCGCGGAATTTTCCTTAACAAATGTGATGTGGTCCCGCCATTGGCCATCGATATGAAGGTACCGGGGGCGTTCTCCTTCAAAAACATATCCAGCTTTTTCAGCAACCCTGCGCGATGCAGCGTTTTCTGGACGCAAATTAATCTCGAGCCGGTGAAGCTTTAATTCGGTAAAGGCATACTGCGTCAGGAGTTCAACCGCCTGCGTTGTATAGCCACGGTTGGCGAAGTTGCGATCTATCCAATACCCAATGTGTCCACCTCGCATAGCACCGTACATAACCCCGCCCAATGTAATTTGGCCGATCAGCTGTGATTGCTGCCAAATTGCAAATGAGAGTGAGCGGCCATTGCGTGCCTCGAAATTTAAAATCTTCACCATCTCAAAAAATGATGGAAGCTCCTTATAACTCTCCTCGCCAGACAATGGAATCGTGGCCTCCCACGGTGATAGCCACTCGCGGTTTTCTGCTCGAACCTGATTCCA